>NZ_JAKTNT010000002.1 GCF_022760925.1 Thermus hydrothermalis
CACGACCTTGCCAAGGTCGGGGTCGCGGGTTCAAGTCCCGTCTCCCGCTCCAAAACCCCGGGCTTTTGGCCCGGGGTTTTTTATTGCACGCTCTCGTCGGAAAGCCAGTCCGCCCAGGTTTCCAGATGGGCCACGTCGGATACGGTGAGCACCTCCCGGTTGGGAAGCTGGATGCGGGTGATGGAGGTGTTGGGGATGTGCACCCGGCGCCAGGCGTGGCCCTCCAGGTCTAGGGCCAGTTTGAGCGCCGCTCGGATCACGCCCCCGTGCGTCACCAGGAGGTGGCGGCCGGGAGGGAGGCTTTCCCAAAAGGAGAGGAGGCGCTGGGCGAGGTCCGCCATGCTCTCTCCCCCGGGACGGGGGGTGTGCCAGGGGTCCTCCTGTGCTTTTCGCATGAAATCGGGGAAACGGGCTTCGGCTTCTTCCCGACCGAGGCCAGCGAGCTCCCCCACGTCAATCTCCCGAAGGAGGGGGGTGGTCTTTAAGGGGAGGCCCAGGACCGCCGCCAAGGGCTCGGCGGTTTCCCTGGCCCGGCGCAGGTCGGAGGAGAATAGCCCGTCAAAGGGAAGGCGGCTTCGGGCCAGGCGCTGGGCCAGGCGGAAGGCCTGGCCGATCCCCACGGGGGAGAGGGGGACGTCCAGGTGGCCTTGGAACCGCTTCTTGACGTTCCACTCCGTTTCGCCGTGGCGGATGAGCCAAAGCTCCTTCATAAGAGGCGCACTCCGCTCCCGCGAACCACCCGGCCCACCCGGTAGCCCTCCACCAGGGCGAGGGCTTTCGCCGCCTCGCTTTCGGGGAGGATGAGGATGAGCCCAAGGCCCATGTTGAAGACCCGGTACATCTCCTCCTCGGGGATCTCCCCCAGGCGTTGCAGGTAGGGGAAGATGGGGGGGATGGGCCAGGTGCCCTTTTGGACCTCCGCCCCCAGGCCTTCGGGAAGGGCGCGGGGGAGGTTCTCGGGAAGCCCGCCGCCCGTGATGTGGGCGATGGCGTGGAGCTCTACCCCCGCTTCCTTCAGGCGCAAGAACTCTTCCAGGTAGGCCCGGTGGGGGCGGAGGAGGGCTTCTTTGAGGCTTTCCCCGAGTTCCGGCACGGGAGCGAAGAGGTCCTGCCCAGCCACTACCTTGCGGATGAGGGAGTAGCCGTTGGTGTGGGGGCCGGTGGAGGGGAGGGCGAGGAGGACGTCCCCTTCCCGCACCCGTTCGGGGCCTAGGATCTCGGAGCGCTCCACCACCCCCACCAGGGTGCCCGCCACGTCCCAGGCCCCTTCCCGGTAGACCCCGGGCATCTCCGCCGTTTCCCCGCCCAAGAGGGGGATGGAGAGGGCCCGGCAGGCCTGGGCCAAGGAGGTGAGAAGGGCGGCGAGGACGGGCTCTTCCAGGCGGCTTGCCGCCAGGTAGTCCAGGAAAAAGAGGGGCCTAGCCCCTTGGCAGAGGAGGTCGTTCACCGAGTGGTTCACCAGGTCAAAGCCGATCCCCGAAACGTCCCCGGCCTCGAGGGCGAGGAGGGTCTTGGTGCCCACCCCGTCTGTGGTGGCCACCAGGACGGGGTGCTCCATCCCCTTTAGGGCCCTGGCGTCAAAGAGCCCGCCAAAGGCCCCTAGGCCTCTAAGGACTTCCTCCGTGTAGGTGGCGGCGATGGCGGCCTTGGCCCGCCTGAGGGCCTCGGCCTTGGCCTCTATGTGGACCCCGGCCTCCTCGTAGCGCATCGGCCCTATCCTACCCCAAGGGCCTCCTGGAGGAGGCGGCGCACCAGGTCGGGCCGGGCCTGGCCCTTGGTCCTCCGCATCACCTGGCCCACCAGGGCGTCCAAGGCCTTGAGCTTGCCTTGGCGCACGCTTTCCGCCGCCTCGGGCATGGCGGCGATCACCTCGGCCACCACCCCCTTTAGGGCGGCCTCGTCCGCTACCACCCTTAGCCCCCGTTCCCGCACCAGGGCCTCGGGGTCTTGGCCTTCCAGGACCTCGGGAAGGAGCGCCTTGGCCACCCGGCTCGTGATCTCTCCCCGTTCGAAAAGGGCCACCAGGCGGGAAAGGCCCTCGGGGGTGAGGCGGGTTTCCTCCAGGGTGAAGCCCTGTTCGTTGAGGAGGCCCGCCACGTCGGCCAAAAGCCAGTTGGCAAGGGCCTGGGGGGAGGCTTCCCCTAGGGCCAGGGCCCGGTCCAGGAAGCGGGCGAGGGAGGGGGTGTAGGCCAGGACCTCGGCGTCCTTTTCCTTGATGCCCAGGGAGCGGTAGCGGGCTTCCTTTTCCCAAGGGAGCTCGGGAAGGTTGGCCCGGATCTCCTCTACCCAAGGGCGAGGGATGGGGATGGGAGGGATGTCGGGCTCGGGGAAGTAGCGGTAGTCCGCCTCCTCCTCCTTGGTGCGCATGGGGTAGGTCTTGCCGCTACCCTCCTCAAAGCCCAGGGTGGCCTGCTTGACCTTTTCCCCCCGCCTAAGGATTTCCGTTTGCCGGCGGATCTCGTACTCCAGGGCCCGCTGGACGCTTTTAAAGGAGTTCAGGTTTTTGATCTCCACCTTGGTGCCCAAGGGCTCCCCTGCCCGGCGCACGGAGACGTTCACGTCGGCCCGTAGCTTTCCCTCCTCGGGGCTCGCCTCGGAGATGCCCAGGGTCTGGACCAGGGCCTGGATGCGCTGGAGGAAGAGCCGGGCCTCCTCGGGGGTGGCGAGGTCGGGCTCGGTGACGAGCTCAATGAGGGGGCTTCCCGCCCGGTTCAGGTCCAGGAGGGTGCGGCCCTCCAGGTGGAGGCTTTTCCCGGCGTCCTCCTCCAGGTGGAGGCGTTTGATGCGCACCTTTCGCCCTCCCAAAGGCAAGGCCCCCCCTTCCCCCAAGGGCAGGTTGTACTGGCTGATCTGGTAGTTCTTGGGCAGGTCGGGGTAGAAGTAGTTCTTGCGGTGGAAGAGGAGCTTCTCCGGCACCCGGCTTCCCAGGGCCAGGGCGAGGCGCAGGCCGAACTCCACCGCTTTCCGGTTGGGGACGGGCAGGGTCCCGGGAAGGCCTAGGCAGATGGGGCAGACGTGGGTGTTGGGCTCGGCCCCAAAGTAGTCGGCTTGGCAGCCGCAAAAGGCCTTGGTCCGGGTTTTCAGGTGGAGGTGGACCTCGAGGCCGATGACGGCTTCGTACATGCCCTAAAGTTTACCCGTTAGCGCTTCGCCCCTTCCTGCACCCCAGCGAGGCGCATGAACTCCTTGGGGTCCACGGCCCGGGCGAGGCCTAGCTCGTAGGTGATGAGCTTGCGCTTGTAGAGATCGGCCAGGCAGGCGTCCATGGTGATCATGCCGTACTGGCCCCCCGTTTGGATCACGCTCCGGAGCTGGTGGCTTTTGCCCTCGCGGATGAGGGCCCGCACCGCTGGGGTGGCGATCATGAGCTCGTAGGCCAGGACCCGCCCCCCGCCAAAGGCCTTGGGGAGGAGTTGCTGGGTGAGCACGGCCACCAGGTTGTTGGAAAGCTGCACCCGCACCTGCTCCTGCTGGTTTTCCGGGAAGACGTCAATGATGCGGTCAATGGTTTCCGGGGCGGAGTTGGTATGCAGGGTGCCCATGACCAGGTGGCCGGTTTCGGCGGCGGTGATGGCGGCGGCGATGGTTTCGTAGTCCCGCATCTCCCCCACCAGGATCACGTCCGGCGCCTGGCGCAACACGCTCCTTAGGGCCTTGTGGAAGCTGTGGGTGTCAGCCCCGATCTCCCGTTGGTTGATGATGGCCTTCTTGTGCCGGTGGAAAAACTCTATGGGGTCCTCAATGGTGACGATGTGCACCGGCTTGCGCTCGTTGATGTAGTCAATCATGGAGGCCAAGGTGGTGCTCTTGCCGCTTCCCGTGGGGCCCGTCACCAGGACCAAGCCCCTGGGGGCCATGGCGATCTCGGCAATGTTCTTGGGCAGACCTAGCTCCTCAAAGCTCTTGATGACCGCCGGCACCACCCGGAGGACCCCCCCCACGCTTCCCCGCTGGAGGAAGACGTTCACCCGGTAGCGCCCTTTGCCCGGGAGGCTAAAGGAGAAGTCCAGCTCCTTCTCCTCCTCAAAGACCCGCTGCTGCTTCTCGTCCATGAGGGCGTACATGAGGCGCCGGGTGTCCTGGGGGCTTAGGGGCTCGTACTCCGTGGGGTGGAACTCCCCGTCCACCTTGATCATGGGGGGGAGGCCCACGGTGATCACCAGGTCGCTGGCTCCCCGCTCCACGGCCAGGGTCAAAAGGTCCACGATATCCGGGGTCTTGGGCATGACTGCCTCCTTCACTCAATGGTACGCGCCAGGACCTCCTCGAGGGTGGTAATCCCCTGGAGGGCCTTGTAGACGCCGTCTTCCCGCAAGGTCCTCATGCCCTTCTTGCGGGCGATCTCCTTGATTTCCGTGGCGGACTTCCCCGCCACGATGGCGTGGCGGATCTCGTCGTCCACCACCAGAAGCTCGTGGATGGCGTAGCGGCCCTTGTACCCCGTGCCCCCGCACCGCTCGCATCCCGTGCCCTTGTAGAGCTTCACCCCTTGCATCTCCTCCTCGGGGATGCCGAGCCGGCGGAGCACCTCCGGGTCGGGCTTCACCTCCACTTTGCAGTGGTCGCAGATCTTGCGCACCAGGCGCTGGGAAAGGACGCCGATAAGGGCAGCGGAGATGTTGAAAAGCTCCACCCCCATCTCGTCCAAGCGGGTGATGGCCTGGGCGGCGTCGTTGGTGTGCAGGGTGGCGATGACCAGGTGGCCGGTGAGGGCCGCTTCCGTGGCGATCTTGGCGGTTTCCGAGTCGCGGATCTCCCCCACCATGATGATGTCCGGGTCCTGGCGCAGGAAGGCGCGCAAGGCCCGGGCGAAGGTGAGCCCGGCCTGGGGGTTCACCTGGGTCTGGTTGATGCCGGGGATCTCGTACTCCACGGGGTCTTCAATGGTCTGGGTGTTCTTATCGGGGGTGGCGATGCGCTTCAGGATGGAAAAGGTGGTGAAGCTCTTGCCGCTTCCCGTGGGGCCGGTGATAAGGAAGATGCCGTAGGGTTTGGAGATCACCTCCTGGAAGCGCTCAAAGACCCCGGGGGCAAAGCCCAGTTGCTCTATCTCGGGGATGTCCGCCGCCTTCTTCAAAAGGCGCATCACCGCCTTTTCCCCGTAGACCGTGGGCAGGGTGGAAAGCCGCAGGTCCACGTCAATGGCCCCTTCCCGGTAGCGCACGCGGCCGTCCTGGGGGAGGCGCTTTTCCGCGATGTTGAGCCCGCCCATGATCTTGATGACGCTGATCACCGGACCCAAGGCCCCCTTGGGCAAGGTGGTGTACTGGCGCAAGGTGCCGTCAATCCTAAGGCGCACCAGGACGTCCGACTGCCTGGGCTCCACGTGGATATCGGAAGCGTCTTGGAGGTAGGCCTCCCGGATCACCTGCTTGACGAAGCGCTGGGCGGCGCTTTCGTCTAGCTCCGTGGTGAGGGCTTCCTCCTCCGCCTGGTACCCCTTGGAGAGCTCCTTGGCCAACTCACCGAGCTCCTCCTTGCCGTAGAAGCGCTCAATGAGCTTGACGATGGCCGCTTCGGTGGCCACGGCGGGGGTCACCTCGTACCCCAGGCCCTTCCGCTTCAAGGCCAGGCGCACGTCGTCCAGGGCCAGGATGTTCCGGGGGTCTTTCATGAGGAGGACCAAGGTTTTCCCCTCCAGGTGGTGGGGGAAGACGCCGTAGCGCCGGGCCAGATCCTCGGGGATGAGGAGGGCGGCCCCGGGGTCCGGGGGGTTTTCCTGGGGGTCAATGTAGGGGTAGCCCAGCTGGGCGGCCACCGCCTGGGCCAAAGCCTCGGGCTTGAGCTTGCCCGACTGGACCAGGGTGTCCTCCAGGCGGCCTCCCCCTTGGCGTTGCTTCTTGAGGGCCTCCTCCACGTCCTCGGGGCGGGCGAGGCCCAGCTCCACCAGGATCTCCCCCAGAGGCTTCGCCTTGGGGAGGCGCTTTTGCACCTCCAAGGCCTCCCGCAGGTGTTCCCGGCTCAGGCGGCCCTCCTGCACCAAGACCTCGCCCAACCGCCCCTTTTCCGGGTAGGCCCGGTGGAAGAGGGCCTCCCAGGCCTTGGGCAGGGTGAGGTAGAAGCGAGCGGGGCGGCCCAAAAGCTCCTCCACCGCCTCCTTGTGCCGGGGGTCAGCCAGGACCACCTCCACCTTGCCCTCGCGGATGGCCACGGGGACGGCGCTAAAGCGCAAGGCGTCCGAGCGGAGGAGGAGGGCGGTGGCGGCGGGGTCAGGAGTTAGCCCTTCGGTGGTGGGCAAAAATTCTAGCCCCTTTTGCTCGGCCAGCGCACGGTAGAGGGCTTCTTCGGAAAGGCCCTTGCGCACCAGGATCTGGCCCAAAAGGTCCCCCGTCCTCTCCTGCTCCACCAAGGCCTCCTCCAGGGTTTCCCGGTCAATGAGGCCCTTCCCTAGGAGGAGTTCCCCTAGCCGAAGCTCCCCTTGGCTTGGGCCTGTGGGCGGGGGCGGGAGGGGCAGGCCGAGCTCGGGGTAGTGCTTGGCCAGGGCGTACTGGAAGGCGCTCTTGGTGGCCTGGTAGGGCTCCACCACGAGGCCCGTGAGGTCCTCCACCTCCTCGAGGGCCAAGGTGTCCAAGGGGTTCACGAAGGCCACCCGCACCACCCCCGCCTCCTCGTCCAGGGCGAAGGGGATGGCCCCCAGCTCCTTGGCCTTCTCCGCTGGCAAGAGGGCCTTTACCTTCGGGGGGATTTCCAGCTGGTGGAGCTCCACCAGGGGGATTCCGAAGTGGTCCTCAATGGCCTGGGCGATGCGCCTTTCCGAGAGGAGGCCCGAGTCCACGATGACCTCCGCCAGGCTTCCCCCCACCTCCCGGTGCTTCTCCAGGGCGAGTTGGAGCTCCTCGTCCGTGAGGAGCCCCGCATCCAAAAGGATGGCCCCAAGCCGCTTGTCGCCGATGGTCAGCACGCTCATGGACTCCCTCCCCAGGGTTTCCTAAACGGAGTTTCCAGCATCCGTATGAAACGCGTGTAAAAGAATTCCTTTTCCCGCAAGGGGGGCACCAAGACGGTGTAGGCCCCCACCAGGTTCCCCCCCAGGATGTCGGTGAAGACCTGGTCCCCCACCACCGCCACCTCCCGGGCGGGAAGGCCTAGGGCCTTGAGGGCCTTGGCGAAGCCCAGCCAGGGCTTCAGGGCGGGGGCGTGGCCGGGAAGGCCAAGCCGCTTCTGCACCCGGGCAAAGCGCTCGGGCAGGGCGTTGGAAAGGAGGTAGATGGGCACCGCCTCCTTAAGGGCGGAAAGCCAAGCGGCGTACTCGGCGGGAAGGGCCTCTTCCCCATAGGGCAAGAGGGTGTTGTCCAGGTCCAGGATAACCCCCTTAAGCCCCCGCTCTTTAAGCCAGGAAGGGGTGAGGTTAAGGAGGGAAGGGAGGACCTCCCGGGGGAAGAGCATGGCCTTATTGTGCCACGCCCCGGGTGAACGCCGCCTTAACGGGGAAGCATCACAAGACCCCACATCCTCCCCGTCTTCCCCCGGTCGCGGCGGTGGGAGAAGAGGGCCGGGGAACAGGCGGTGCAAAGCCTAATCCGGTAGATGCGCTTTTCCGAAAGCCCGCTCCGTTTCGCCTGGAGCAGGATTGCCTCCTCCAGGTCCAGGAGGTACTTGCCCGGGGCGCCTTCGTCCTTGCGGAAGGTGGGAAGACAGGCCTTTTGGAAGGCCTCCACTACCTCCTCCCCCACCTGGTAGCAGCACCCTCCGATGCCGGGGCCTATGGCCAGGTGGGTTGCCTTGGGGTCTAGTCCTAGGGCCTCGAGGAGGGCGAGGGCCTTGGGCAAAATCCCTCCCACCACGCCCCGCCAGCCGGCGTGCAGGGCGGCCACCGCCCCTTGGGGGTGGTAGAGGAGGAGGGGGTAGCAGTCCGCCACCCCCACCCGGAGGAGGAGGCCCGGGGTGGTGGTGAGGAGGCCATCCCCTTCCCAGACCCCGGGGCCCTCCACGAGGTGGACTTCGGTGCCGTGCACCTGCTTGAGGGCCGCCACCGGGGGGTTGCCGAAGGCGGTTAGGACCCGGCCTTGGTTCTCCGCCACCTTTTTGGGGTCATCCCCGGTGGCGGGGGAGAGGTTCAGGCTGGCGTAGGGGCCTTGGGAAACCCCGCCCAGCCGGGTGGTGAAGCCGTGGGGTGTGGGCAAGGGGGTGGTGAGGAGGGGGACCACGGGACCATTCTGCCACGGGGAGTGTGCCCTTTACCCCTAAGCCTCACAGGCTTAGGTGTATAGTGAAGGCCATGAAGACGGACCGGAACCAGCTCCGCTTCAACCAGGCCCTCTTGGTCCTCCTTCTGCCCCTGGCGGCCCTTATGGACCTCCCCTGGCTGGTGTACGCCCTCTTCCTCCTCATGGCGAGCCAGCACACCCCGTTTGACCTGATGGTGGCCCTCAAGCGGCTCCTTCGGGTGCCGCCCCAGCCCGTGGAGGAGGACCCGAGGCCCCACCGGTTCGCCCGCACCCTGGGAGCGGTCTTCCTGGGCCTGGCCTCCCTTTTCCTCCTCCTGGGCCTGAAGGGGGTGGGCTACGCCTTGGCCCTTTTGGTGGCCCTCTTGGCCTTCATCAACCTGGCCTTTGGCTTTTGCCTGGGCTGCTTCCTCTACCTCCACCTCCGCTACGCCCGGGCCCTTTTCACCGGGAAATAACCTCCAGGAGGCGCACCATCTCAATGGCGGTGAAAACCGCCTCGGCGCCCTTGTTTCCCGCCTTGCCCCCGGCGCGCTCCTGGGCCTCCTCGGGGGTGTTGGTGGTGAGGACGCCGAAGACGATGGGCTTTTCCGTTTGGAGCATGGCCTGCATGAGGCCGCTTGCCGCCTGGGCGGCCACGTACTCAAAGTGGGGGGTTTCCCCCCGCACCACGGCCCCTAAGGCCACCACGGCGTCCACGTCGGGGCGCTGGGCCAGGCGTTTGGCCACCAGGGGAAGCTCAAAGGAGCCGGGCACCCAGGCCACCAGGACCTCCGCCGGGTCGCCCCCGAGCCGGGCGTAGGCCTCGAGGGCCCCCTCCAAGAGGAGCTTGGTCACCCGCTCGTTGAAGCGGCCCACGGCGATGGCGAGCCGCACGCCTTTGGCGGTGAGGATGGGGGAGAGGGTCTTGGGCTTCATGGCCTAAATATACTTTCCGCATGGAGCGCTACCTCCTGGTGGCTTTGGGCGGGGCCTTGGGCTCGGCCTTGCGCTACGGGCTTGGGGCCTACGTCCAAGGGCTTTTGGGCCCGGGCTTTCCCTATAGCACCCTGTTCGTGAACGCCCTGGGGAGCTTCCTCATCGGGGCGGTCTTGCGGCTTTCCCTGGAAGGGGCCCTTTCCCCCGAGGCGCGGCTTTTCCTGGCGGTGGGGGTCCTGGGCGGGTTCACCACCTTCTCCACCCTTAGCTACGAGACCCTGGCCCTGTTGCAGGACGGGGAGGTGGGGCAGGCCTTGGCCTACGTGGGCCTAAGCTTGGGCCTGGGGCTTTTGCTGGTGTACGTGGGCTACCGCCTAGCGGGGCTTCTCTAGCCCACCTCCAGGACCTCGGCCAGGTAGGTGAGGGCGAGCTTGTAGGAAAGGGGTCCAAAGCCGGAGATGATTCCCCGGCAGGCCCCGGCGGTCACGGAGTGCTGGCGGAAGGGCTCCCGGGCGTGGAGGTTCGTCAGGTGGACCTCCACCACGGGGAGGGGCTGGGCCCGGATAGCGTCCAGGAGGGCGTAGGAGTAGTGGGTGAGGGCCCCGGGGTTGAGGACGATGGCCAAAAACCCCTCCCGGTGGGCCTGCTGCACCCATTCAATGAGCTGCCCCTCGTAGTTGCTCTGGCGGAAGGCCACCCCGAGGCCGAGCTCCGCGCCCCAGGCCTCGCACAGGGCCTCCAGTTCCTCTAACGTGGTGCGGCCGTACACCTCGGGCTCCCGCGTTCCCAACAGGTTCAGGTTAGGACCGTTTAGGATCAGGACCATAGGGGCTCCTTTCCCCCTAGCATAAGGGCATGCCCCGCTTTCTTCCCCTGGCCTTTTTCGTCCTCCTGGCCATGGCCCAGGTGCACACCGTGGCCCCCGGGGAAACCCTTTACGGCATCGCCCGGCGCTACGGGGTGCGGGTGGAGGACCTTGCCCGTTGGAACGGCCTTTCCGACCCCAACCGCATCCGGGCTGGCCAGGTCCTGTGGGTGGGGCTTTGGGAGGTTCCCTTGCCCCGGGGGCGGCTTTGGGCTTCCTTCCCGGTCCAGGGGCGGGCCTTTGGCCTGCGGGTGGAGGGGTATGGGGCGGGGGAGGTGGCTTTCCTTGGGGTCCGCTACCCCTTGGCGCCGGGAAAGGGCGGGCTTTGGGGCCTCCTGGCGGTGGGGGCCTTGGTGGAGCCGGGGGAGTACCCCTTGCGCCTCTTCCTGGATGGGGAGGAAAAAGAGGTTTCCCTCAAGGTGGCCCCGGGGGGCTATGGGCAGGAGGCCTTGGCCCTCACCCCTGGCCTCGAGGCCCTCCTCAAGGACCCCGGCGTGAAGGCGGAACGGGAGCGGGTGGTGGCCGCCTGCCCCAAGGAGGGACCCCTCGCTTTCGCCCAGGCCTTCCGCCCTCCCTTGGAAGGCGGCCGGATCACAAGCCCTTTCGGCACCCGCAGGCGGTATGGGCACCTCTTCGCCTCCTACCACGAGGGCTTGGACTTCGCCGCTCCCCTGGGTACGCCGGTGCGGGCGGTGGCCGAGGGGGTGGTGGTCCTTTCGGAAAGGCTAAAGGTGCGGGGCGAGGCGGTGGTCCTGGCCCACGGGATGGGGCTTTGCACCGGGTACTGGCACCTTAAAGAGCGCCGGGTGCGGGTGGGAGAGCGGGTGAAGGCCGGGGAGGTATTGGGGCTTTTGGGGAGCACGGGGCTTTCCACGGGGCCCCACCTGCACCTGGAGGTGCGCCTCCAGGGGGTGCCCGTGGACCCCGCCCCCTTTTTCCATGGGCTTCCCCTACCCTAGCCGGAGAAGGGAGAGGACCTCCACGTGGTGGGTGAAGGGGAAGAAATCGTAAGGCCGCACGAAGCTCAAGCGGTAGCCTCCCCGCACCAACTCCCCCACGTCCCGGGCCCAGGTGGCGGGGTCGCAGGCGATGTAGAGGACCTCTTCGGGACGGCTTTCCAGAAGGTAGGCCCGCACCTCGGGGGCGAGCCCGGCCCGGGGCGGGTCCACCGCCACCAGGTCAAACCGCCCAAACCGAGGGGCTTCCCGGACATCCCCCCGGTGGAAGCGGAGGTTTTCCACCCCAAGCCGCTTCCGGTCCGCCTCGCCCCGGCGCACCGCCTCCTTGCTCACCTCCACCGCCACCACCTCCCGGTAGCGGGGGGCGAGGAGGAGGGAGAGGAGGCCGCTTCCCGCGTAGAGCTCCAAGGCCCTTTCCCCCCCGGAAACGAGCCCGGTTGCCTCGGCGAAGAGCTCCCCGGCCGCCAAGGGGTTCACCTGGCTGAAGCTTTCCACGCTCACCGTGGCGGTGAGGGGGCCAAAGCGCTCTAGGAGGGTTCTCTCCCCATAGAGGGGCGTTACCCGGCCGCGGAAGCGCCCCTTGGGGGAGGGCTCCGCCCAGACCACCCCGGCGAAGCCCTCCTTCACCAGGGCCTTGGCGGGGCGCTTTAGGGCCTCGAGGCTCCCCCCGACGAGGCCGAGGAGGACCTTTCCTGTCAGGAGGCTTCCCCTAAGGGCCACCTCCTCCACGGGAAGGGGCCAGGTCCTTAAGAGGGCGAAGGCGGAGGCCAGGGGCTCGGCCAAGAGGGGGTCCTCCTCCAGGGGGTAGAGGGCGTGGCTTTCGGGAAGGCGGTAGGCGAGGCCCCCCAAGGGGTAGCGGGCGTACTGGGCGGCGGTGCGGTAGCCCAGGGGCCTGGGCGAAGGACGAATGGGAAGGAGAGGGGCTTCCAGTTTGGCGATGCGCGCTAGGGCGTCTCCTACCAGGGCTTCCTTGAGGGGGAGTTGGGCCTCGTAGGCCAAGGGAAGGTCGGCGGAGGGGGGGAGGGGGTGTGGGTAACGCTCTGGATGGGGTTCTAAGAGCTCCACTTCTTCCAGGAAGAGGGCTCCCTTGCGCCGCACGGGTATCCCCCGCACCACCTCCCCCGGCAGGGCCCCCTTGACCAGGATGGCTCCTTCCTCCGTGCGGGCGAGGCCGTAGCCTCCCGGAACGAGCTTTTCTATGCGTACCTGCATCCCCTTACCATACCAGAGGGCCCAGGGGCTAAGATGGAGGGGTGATCCGGGTACTGCTAGCGGACGACCATGCCCTCTTCCGCCAAGGGCTAAAGAGCCTCTTGGAGGCGGAAGGGGATTTCCGGGTGGTGGGGGAGGCCAAGGACGGGTGGGAGGCCATGCGGCACGCCCTCGAGGCCAAGCCGGACGTGATCCTCATGGACATCCAGATGCCGGGCCTGGACGGGGTGCAGGCCACCCAGGCCATCCTCAAGGAGTGGCCCGAGGCCAAGGTCATCATGCTCACCATGTACCGCCAGGACGCCTACGTGTTTGAGGCGGTGAAGGCGGGGGCCCGGGGCTACCTCCTGAAGGACACGGATGCGCAGGAGCTCATCGGGGCCATCCGCCGGGTGCACGCCGGCGAGGTGCTTTTGGATGCGGAGCTCGCCGGGCGCATCATCCAGGACTTCCGGGCCAAGAAGGAGGCCCAGGCCCCCTTGCACGCCGAGCTTTCCGAGCGGGAGGTGCAGATCCTCAAGTTGGTGGCCCAGGGCTACACCAACCTGGAGATCGCCGCCGAGCTCGGCCTTTCCGAGAAGACGGTGCGCAACCGCCTTTCCGAGATCTTCCAGAAGCTCCACCTCAACAACCGCACCCAGGCGGCCCTTTACGCCATCCGCGAGGGGCTTGCCCAACCCGAGCCGGAAGAGTAGTGGACCCGGTGCGCCACCTCCTGGAGCTTGCCCCCTTGGCGGGGGAAGAGGCGCGGGGGGGCTATGTGGCCCGCCACCTCCCCGGGGCGCAAAGGGACGGGGTGGGGAACGTGTGGGCGGGGGAGGGGAGGATCCTCCTCCTCGCCCACCTGGACACCGTCTTGCCCCCTGCCTCTCCCAGGTGGGTGGGGGAGCGGCTTTATGGGCCTGGGGTGGGGGATAACTCGGCGGGGGTGGCCGTCCTCCTCTCCCTACCCCCCTTGCCCGGGGTGGTGCGGGGCTTCACCGTGGGGGAGGAAGGGCTTGGGAACCTCAAGGGGGCCCGTGCCCTGGTGGCGGCCCTGGAGCCCCAGGTGGTGGTGGCGGTGGACGGCTACCTGCCCGGGGTGGTGGACCGCGCCCTGGGCTCGGTGCGCCTAAGGCTCCGGTTTTCCGGCCCCGGGGGCCACGCCTGGGGGGACCGGGGGAGCCCCAACCCTGTCTTCGCCCTGGCGGAGGCCTTGGCGGGGCTTCCTCCTTTGGTGGCGGGCCTCGAGGCCAGCATAAACGCCAGCGGCCTCAAGGGAGGTGAGGCGGTGAACGCCATCCCCGAGGAGGCGGAGGCCCTTTTGGAGGTGCGCTCCCCCGACCCCCTTCTCCTGGAAGACCGGGTGCGGGCGGTCTTGGACCTGGTGGCGGACGTGGCCAGGCGCCACCGGGTGGCGCTTTCCTGGGAGGAGCTCGGCCGTAGGCCTGCGGGAACCACCGCCACGCCCGGGCTTCTCCGGGCGGCCGAGGCGGCTTTGGCCGCCGTTGGGGAAAAGCCCCTTTTCCAGCCCGGTTCCACCGACGCCAGCGCCGCCATTGAACGGGGTATCCCCGCCCTGGCCCTGGGGGTTTACCGGGGAGGAGGGGCGCACACGCAGGAGGAGTGGGTCCTCCCCCAAAGCCTCTGGGAGGGGCGCACGGCGCTTCTCGCCTTTCTTGAGCGGCTTGGCGTAGGATAGGGCGTATGCGCGTGGGCGTCCTCAAAGGCTTCCTCTCCCGGCGGTACCTGGGCTTCTGGGAGGCGTACTTGGAGGCGCTGGGGGTGGAGGTGGTGCGGGCCGAGGTGGCGCCCGACCTCCGCCAGCCCTACTGCCTCCCGGTCCAGGGGCTTCTCGCCCAGGTGGAGGCCCTGAAGGCCCAGGGGGTGGACTACCTCCTCCTCCCCGACCTCCAGGGTGGGGTGGAGTCGGAGAAGGGCGGGGGGCAGTGTCCCTGGCTTCTGGACCTCGAGGCCACCCTCCTCCGCTACTTTCCCGGGCTTCCCCCGGTGCTCAAGGTGCCGGCGGAGCTTTCGGGAAGGGTCTTGGGGCGGGCGGGGGAGGTGGGGCAGATCCTCACGCAAAACCCCATGCTGGTGGGCCGGGCCCTGGACCGGGTCAAAAGCCTCCTCAAGCCTCCTCCTCCCCTCAAGTCCCCCCCGGGGAGCGTGGGGGTGGTGGCCCAGCCCTACCTCCTGGAGGACGAGGCCTTCCGGGAGACGGTGGAGGCGGCCCTGCGCAAGGTGGACCTCCTTCCCTTCTTCCCCGACCTGCCCCCGGAAAAGCTTCGGGAAGAGGGCGATAAGCTCCTTCCCATGGACCTGCCCACGGACAAGGAGCTTTTGGGCATGGTCCACTACCTCCACCGCCTGGGTCGGGTGAAGGGCCTTCTCCTGGTGGTTTCCTACGCCTGTCCCCCCATCCCGGGCCTCCTCAGGCGGGCGGCCCGGAGGCTCGCCAAGCCCCACCGCCTCCTCACCCTGGGGGAGGACTGGACGGAAAGCCTAAAGGCCCTCAAGGCGGAGATGGCGGCTCTATAGGGGCCCCACCGCACAAAGGAGCGGGGCTTTTGCGGTAGACTCAAGGGCATGACCGGTCGGTCAGTTTCCCCCTTGCACCGCCTTGGGCCGTACCTTTACCCCTACCGGTTCCGGTATATCCTGGGGGTCCTCGCCGGGCTTCTTTCCATCTTCTTCTTCGTCCTTGGGCCCTACTTCTTGCGCCTGGCGGTGGACGCCTTGGGCCACGGCGGTCCCTATGGGCGCTACGCCCTCCTGCTCTTGGCCTCAGGGGCCTTCACCGCCCTCCTCTCCTACTTCATGCGCCGCCTGGCGGTGGTGGCGAGCCGCCGGGTGGAGTATGACCTGAGGAAAGACCTCTTCCACCACCTCCTCCGCCTGGACCGTTCCTTCTACCAGAAGACCCGGGTAGGGGACCTCATGAACCGCTTGAACACCGACCTCTCCGCCGTGCGGGAGATGGTGGGGCCCGGCATCATGATGGGAAGCCGGCTTTCCTTTTTGGTCCTTTTGGCCTTCGCCTCCATGTACGCCGTGGACGTGCGCCTCGCCTTCTACCTCACCCTGATCCTGCCCGCCATCGCCCTCATCATGTTCTACCTGCTCCGCCTGGTGGACCGCCGCTACCGCGAGGCCCAGGAGGCTTTTGACGCCATCAGCACCCTGAGCCAGGAGGCCTTTAGCGGCATCCGGGTGGTGAAAGGCTACGCCCTGGAGGGGCGGATGCTCGCCCGCTTCCAGGACCTGAACCGCATCTACATGCAAAAGAGCCTGGCCCTGGCCCGGGTGGAAGGCCCCATGCAGGCCCTTTTGGGCTTCCTCATGGGCTTCGCCTTCCTCGTGGTGCTCTGGGTGGGGGGGCGGATGGTGGTGCAAGGGGAGCTTTCCGTGGGGGAGCTGGTTCAGTTCAACGCCTACCTGGCCCAGCTCACCTGGCCCATCCTGGGGCTTGGCTGGGTCCTCGCCATGTACCAGCGGGGCCTTACCAGCCTGAAAAGGCTTCTGGAGCTTTTGGACCAGGAGCCCGCCATCCGGGACCTAGACCCCTTGCCCCTGAAGGCGGAGGACCTCACGGGGGAGGTGCGCTTCGTGGGGGTGGACCTGCGGCTTGGGGAGCGCTGGCTCCTAAAGGACCTCACCCTCACCGTGCCCGAGGGGATGACCCTGGGCATCACCGGCCGCACGGGGGCGGGGAAGAGCCTCATGGCCGCCTTGGTGCCGAGGCTTTTGGACCCCACGGAGGGGAAGGTGTACGTGGGGGGGTACGAGGTCCGGCAAATCCCCTTGGCTGCCCTTAGGAGGGCGGTGGGGGTGGCGCCCCAGGAGCCTTTCCTCTTCAGCGAAACCCTCCTGGAAAACATCGCCTTCGGCCTGGACCACCCGGACCGGGAGCGGGTGGAGTGGGCGGCGAAGCTTGCCGGCATCCACGAGGAGATCCTTTCCTTCCCCAAAGGCTACGAGACCGTGTTGGGGGAGCGGGGGGTGACGCTTTCCGGGGGGCAAAGGCAGCGGGTGGCCCTGGCCCGGGCCCTGGCCAAAAGGCCCAAAATCCTCATCCTGGACGATGCCTTAAGCGCCGTGGACACGGAGACGGAGGCGAGGATCTTGGAGGGCCTGAAATCCGTGCTGGGCCGGCAGACCACCTTCCTCATCTCCCACCGCACCGCCACCCTGCGCCATGCGGACTGGATCATTGTCCTGGACGAGGGGAGGATTGTGGAGGAGGGGACCCATGAAAGCCTCCTCGAGGCCGGCGGGCTCTACGCCGAGCTGGACCGCATCCAGCACATGGAGAAGGAGGTGGAGGAATGACCCAGGAGGACGCCTACACCAAGGCCTTTGACCGGGTTCTCTTCGCCCGCATCCTGGCCTACGTCCGTCCCTACCGCCTTCAGGTGGCATTGGCCCTCCTCTTTCTCCTCCTCACCACCCTCACCGCCGCCCTCACCCCCCTCTTCTTCAAGTGGGCCATAGATGGCGCCCTCCTTCCCCAGGAGGCCAAGCCCCTTTCCGAGCGCTTCGCCCTCCTCCTTTGGGTGAGCCTGGGCTTTTTGCTGGTGCGGGGGGTGAACTTCGCCGCCACCTACGGGCAGACCTACCTCATCCAGTGGGTGGGGCAGAGGGTTCTCTTTGACCTCAGGAGCGCCCTCTTCGCCAAGCTCATGCGCCTCCACCCAGGCTTTTACGACAAGAACCCCGTGGGGCGGCTCATGACCCGCATCACCTCCGACGTGGACGCCATCAACCAGTTCATCACCGGGGGGCTCGTGGGGGTGATCGCCGACCTCTTCACCCTCTTGGGCCTTCTCGGCTTCATGCTCTTCTTGAGCCCCAAGCTCACCCTGGTGGTCCTCCTAGTGGTGCCCGTCCTCCTTGGGGTGACGGTTTGGGTGAGGAACGGCATGCGCCTCGCCTACCGGGAGATGCGCCTGCGCCTCGCCCGGGTAAACGCTGCCTTGCAGGAGAACCTCTCGGGGGTGGAGACCATCCAGCTTTTTGTGAAGGAGAAGGAGCGGGAGGAGAAGTTTGACCGCTTGGCGCGCCACCTCCTCCAGGCCTGGGTGGAGATCGTGCGCTGGTTCGCCCTCTTCTTCCCCGTGGTGGGGTTCCTGGGGGATTTGGCGGTGGCGAGCCTCCTCTACGTGGGCGGGGGAGAGGTGGTGCGGGGCGTGGCCTCCTTGGGCCTTCTGGTGGCCTTCGTGGACTACACCCGGCAGCTTTTCCAGCCCCTCCAGGACCTTTCGGACAAGTTCAACCTCTTCCAGGGGGCCATGGCCAGCGCCGAGCGCATCTTTGGGGTTTTGGACACGGAGGAGGAGCTCAAGGACCCGGAAAACCCGAGGCTCATCCATCGCTTCCGGGGCGAGGTGGCCTTCCGGGATGTCTGGTTCGCCTACACGCCCCAGGGCGTGGAGCCCACGGAGAAGGACTGGGTCCTAAAGGGGGTTTCCTTCCACATCCGCCCCGGGGAGAAGGTGGCCTTGGTGGGGGCCACGGGGGCGGGGAAGACCAGCGTGGTGAGCCTCATCGCCCGCTTCTACGACCCGCAAAGGGGCCAGGTCCTCATAGACGGCGAGGACGTGCGCCATTACCGCCAGGAGGAGCTAAGGCGCCACATCGGCATCGTCCTCCAAGACCCTTTTCTCTTCTCCGGCACCATCTTGGACAACCTCAGGCTCTTCCAGGAGGAGGTCCCGGAGGAAAAGGTGGTGGAGGTGGCGAAGTTCTTGGGGGTGCACGAGGCCATCCTGCGCCTGCCCAAGGGCTACCACACCCACGTGGGGGAAAGGGGGGCGGGGCTTTCCACGGGGGAGAAGCAGCTTTTGGCCCTGGTGCGGGCCCTCTTGGCTAGCCCCGACATCCTCCTCATCCTGGACGAGGCCACGGCCAACGTGGACTCGGAAACGGAAAGGCGCCTGCAGGAGGCTCTCTATAAGGCCATGGAGGGGAGGACCTCCATCATCATCGCCCACCGGCTCTCCACCATCCGCCGGGTGGACCGCATCCTCGTTTTCCGGAAAGGGCGGCTTGTGGAGGAGGGGACCCACGAGGACCTCCTCGCCCGCGGGGGCTACTACGCCACCCTTTACCGCCTGCAGTACGCTCAAGGGTGATGGACTACGGGGAAGCCCTGGCCTGGCTTTACGGGAGAAGGCGGCAAGGGGAGCGGGGCCTGGGGCGGGTCAAGGTCCTCTTGGAGCGCCTGGGCCACCCGGAAGGGGCCTTCCAGGCGGTGCACGTCCTCGGCACCAACGGCAAGGGGAGCGTGGTGGCCTACCTCGAGGCCGCCTTCCGCGCCCAGGGCCTGGCCTTTGGGGCCTACACCAGCCCCCACCTGTGGGACTTCCGGGAGAGGATCCGCACCCACCTGGGCCTCATCCCCGAGGCGGAGGTGGTGCGCTTCGTGGCCTGGGCCAGGGCGGAGGTTTGGCCCGAGCCCCCGGGCTTTTTTGACCTGGCCACCGCCCTGGCCTTCCACCATTTCCGGGAAAGGGGGGTGGTCCTGGCGGCGGTGGAGGCGGGGGTAGGGGGGGAGAAGGACGCCACCAACGCCCTCCCCCGGGTGGCCCTCACCGTGCTCACCCAGGTGGGGGAGGACCACCTGGAGGCTTTGGGGGGGAGCCTCGAGGCGGTGGCCCGGGAGAAGGCGGGGGCCTTCCGGGAAGGGGTGCCCGTGGTCACGGGGGCCCAGGGGGTAGGCCTAGCGGTGGTCCGGGAGGTGGCGAGGGCCAAGGGGGCACCCCTTTACGCCCTGGACCCCCAGGACCCCCTCTTCGCCCTCCCCGCACCCCCCGCCCTAAGGGGGGCCTTCCAGGAGGCTAACGCCCGGCTTGCCGCCGCCGCGCTAAGGCTTCTCGGCTTCCCCGAGGAGGCCATCGCCCGGGGGCTAAGGGAGGCCAGGAACCCGGGGCGGCTAGAGCGGTTCCTCCTGGAGGGGGTGGAGGTCTACCTGGACGGGGCCCACAACCCCCCAGCGGCGGAGGCCTTGGCCAGGGAGTTTTCCGCCTACCACCTCCTCTTCGGCGCCTTCCCCCGCAAGGACGTGGGGGGGATGCTGGCCCACCTCCTCCCCAAGGCGCGCACCGTGCGCTACGCCCGGGCGGGGGAGGGGGCCTTGGGGCCGGAGCTGGGGGCGCCCTTCTTTGAGGACCCTTGGGAGGCGCTTTGGCACGGGGTGGAGGCGGCCAAGGGGGACGGCCTGCCCCTCCTCTGCACGGGCTCCTTGTACCTGGTGGGGGCCCTTAGGCGGCGGCTTACTCCCTAGCCTCCGCCAAGACCCAGCCCGAGGGGTCGGCAAAGACCACCCGGCGCACCCGCTGGAGCTCTAGGAGGACGTAAGGGCTGGTGAGGGCCTGGGTGACGATGGTTCCCGGCTTCGGGGCGATGAGGTTTAGGACCACCCGGGCGGCATCCCCGGCGTAGGTGACCCCGGCCACCTCGAGGCCATACCCCCCCGTGGGCTTCAGGCCCCAGAAGAAGGCGGCCACGCTCCGGGTGCGGAAGTCCACGCTGGGGGCGGGGGGACGGGGGATGCGGTTGGCCACCACCAGGTTCCAGACCTCGGCGAAGCGGGCGGGGTCGTTGGCGAGGAAGGCCTTGGCCTCCGTTTCCTGGTAGGCGGCCTGGGTGCCCCGGTTCAGGATGCGGTAAAGGGGGGCAGGAGGGCTCACCGCCTCCAGCCTAAGCCCGTACTGGACCAAAAGCGCCCCCACCCGGTAGCTGTCGGGGGGCGGGTCCAGGCTGAGGGGCCTAAGGACGGGCTCTTGAAGCTCAAAGAGCACCACTTGCCGCCCGCCCCTGCGGGCAAGCACCTCCCGTAGGAGGACCTGGGTTTCCGCCCCCGTGAAGGCGTACAGGTTAGGGGTGAGGTAGGTTGCGGGCTGGACCAGGCTTCGCCTTTCTCCTTCCTTCAGGCTTCCCGTGAGGCGTACCCAGCCCACCCCGTCGTAGAGCCAGGTGGCCCGGAGGGCGGTTTGGGCCCGCACCTCCACAAGGCTTCCCTCTATACCCCGCACGGCTTCCGCAGGCGGCCTCAGGGCCGGGCCCACCTCCCGCAGGAGGGGGTTGCCGTCCACCCAAAGCGCCCCCGGCACCGCCCAGAGGCTTTCCCGGCTGGCTTTTTCCAGGCGCAAGGTCTTTTCCGAGAGGCGCACCTCCCGGGGCTCCCCGTAGAAGTAGGTCCAGCGCTCCGTGGCTTCGGGGAAAAGGAGCTGGGCCTCGGCCACCCGGTAGCCCGAGCCTTGAAGCACCTCGCAGGCGGCGAGGAGGGGCAGGACGAGGAGGAAGAGGCTTTTCCTCATGCCCCCATGATACCCGGGAGGAAATTCCGCGCCTTTAAGGCTTTCTTTACCGGCTCCTGGGGTCCAGGGCGTCCCTTAGGCCATCGCCCAGGAGGTTGAAGGCCAGGACCAGTCCCATGATGGCGAGGCCGGGGAAAGTGGCCACGTGGGGCGCCACGGCCAGGTACTCCCTTCCCCTGGCCAGCATGAGCCCCCACTCGGGCTCGGGAGGACGGGCTCCGAGGCCCAAAAAGCCCAATCCTGCGGCGAATAGGATGGCGATGGCCATTTGCAGGCTGCTCTGGATCAGGATGGGCCCGAGGGCATTGGGCATGAGATGTCTGAGGAGGATGCGGGTGTGGGAAGCGCCCAGGGCCCGGGCCGCTTCCACGTAGTCTAGGGCCTTTAGGGAGAGGACCACGCCCCGCACGAGCCGGGCGTAAATAGGGACAGCGGCGATGCCCACGGCGATCATGGCGTTGGTAAGGCCAGGCCCGAGGATGGCCACCAGGACGATGGCAAGGAGGATGCCGGGAAAGGCGAGCATCACGTCCACTCCCCGCTGCACCAGAAGGTCAAGCCTTCCCCCAAAGTAGGCGGAAAGCGCCCCTATGGGGGCGCCGAGGAAGAGACCGATCCCCACGGCCACGAGCCCGATGGTGAGGGAGATGGGGATGCCGTAGAGGAGGCGGGAGAGGAGGTCGCGTCCCTGTTCGTCCGTGCCCAGGAGGTAGAGCCGGGCGGGGCCGTCTACCCCGAAGAGGTGGAGGTTGCCCTTAAGGCCAAGCCAGTGCCATTCTTCGCCCCGGACCAGGAAGCGAACGGGGTACCGTTCCTCCCACCTGATCTGCACCCCCTCCAGGGGATGGCGGAAGACGGGGCTTACGTAAAGGCCTAACTCCCCTTGGGGCCCGCGGAGGCTTAGCCCCGCCAGGGGGGGAATGTAGGTGCTCCGGAGGTCCTGGGCGTAAGGGGAGTAGGGGGCGAGGAAGGGGGCGAAGAGCCCTGCCAACAGGTAGAGGGCGAGCAGGAGCATGCCCGCTTGTGCCAGCCGGTTTTTCAGGAAGCGGCGCCAAGGCCTAGTCATAGCGCACCCGTGGGTCAATCCAAGCGTAGGCCAGGTCCACCAAGAGGTTGACCAGGATGAAGGTTACCGCCACTAGGAGCACGGCCCCCTGGACCACAGGGTAGTCCCGGGCCAGGATGGAGCCCACGAGGAGTTGCCCAAGCCCCGGCCAGGCGAAGATGGTTTCGGTGATGACCGCGCCTGCAAGGAGAGAGCCAAACTCCAGGCCCGCCACGGTGACCACGGGGATGAGGGCATTTCTCAGGGCGTGCTTGAAGATCACCACCCGTTCCGCAAGGCCCTTGGCCCGGGCGGTGCGGATGTAGTCCTGGGAGAGGACCTCGAGGAGGGTCCCCCGTGTCATGCGGGCGAGGAGGGCAGTAGCGTTTACTCCTAGGGTGACGGCGGGCAGGACCAGGTGGGCTAGGGTGCCCTTCCCCGCCACGGGGAACCAACCCAGCTCCACGCTGAAGATGAGGATGGCGAGGAGACCGAACCAGAAGACCGGCATGGAGACGCCCAGGAGGGCGAGAACCATGACGAGGAGGTCCAGGCCGCTTCCGGGGCGTAGGGCGGCGAGGATGCCTAAAGGGATGCCGGTGAGGAGGGCCACCAGGATGGCGGCGCTGGCGAGCTCCACCGTGTTGGGAAAGTAGGTCTTGAGCTCTTCCAGCACCGGGCGGCGGCTTCGGGCCGATTCACCAAGGTCTCCCCGAAGTAGGGCGCCGAGGTAGAGGGCGAACTGTTCCACCAAAGGGCGGTCCAGGCCGTACCGGGTTCGGATGGCCTCGAGGGTCTCGGGCGTAGCGAACTCCCCGGCTAGGAGCACGGCCGGGTCTCCCGGGGCTAGGCGCACCATGAGGAAGACCAGGAGGACCACGCCAAAGAGGGTGGGGATGGCCACGAGGAGACGGCGAAGGGTGTAGGAAAGCATGTTTCTTCCAGGATTGGCCCCGTGGGCTTGTCCCACGGGGCCATGGGCCTAAAGACGGACTAGCGGAACCGGGCCTTGTAGGCCAGGTACCGCTCCGTGGGATGGACGATGAAGCCCTGAACCTCCTTGCGGATGGCGGTAACCTGAACCTCCGAGTGGAGGAAGAGCCATGGCGCATCCCGCCAGATACGGTTCATGGCCTCGCGGTAGAGCTGCTGCCGGCCCTGGGGCAGGGTGGAGATCCGGGCCTGGGCCAGGAGCTTGTCCACCTCAGCGTTCTTGTAGAAGGCGCGGTTAAAGCCTGGGGCCCACTGGCTGGAGTGGAAGAGGGGATAGAGGCCGTAGTCCGCATCCCCCGTCACCGTGCCCCAGCCTAGCATGGCCATCTGGATGCGGTTTTCCCGTAAGGGCCGCTGGGTTTCCTGGAGGTAGGCACCCCACTCCAGGGTCTGGATGGTGGCCTCCACACCTACCCGGCGGAGCTGGCCCTGGATGGCCTCGCACACCTGGATGTCCTGGAAGTAGCGGCCCGTGGGGCAGTGGAGGGTGATCCTAAGGGGTGTGCTCACCCCAGCCTGGCGCAAGAGTTCTTGGGCCCTTTGCGGGTTGTACTCGTACCGCCCCACGGGGGCATAGCCAAAGATTCCCGGGGCGATGGGAGCGTCGGAGATGCGGCCGATGCCCCCTAGGACGAACTGAAGGATCTCCTCCTTGTTCACCGCGTGGTTCAGGGCCTGGCGCACGCGCACATCGTTAAAGGGAGCCCGCTGCGTGTTGAAGTAGATGTAGATGGTGCGGAGGCTAGGCGTGCGCACCACTTCCACCGCGGGATTGGTTTGGAGCCGCGGGATGTCTTGGGGAGGAATCCGCACCGCCACGTGGGCCTGGCCCGTTTCCACGAGGGCCACACGGGTCGTCCCTTCGGGTACTGGTATAAAGCGCACCTGGGGAATAGGGGGTTTCTCCCCCCAGTAGTTCTCGTTGCGCACCAGGTCTACGTACTGCCCCTTTTGCCACGCCTGGAAACGGTAGGGGCCGGTGCCTACGGGGTTGTCCCGGTACTGGGCCCCTAGGCGTTGGATGGCCGTGGGGCTTTGGATGGCGGTGGAGCTATGGGTGAGATGGGCGAGAATAGGGGCGAAGGGGTTTTTGAGGCGGAGGCGCACCGTGTAGGGGTCCACCACCTCCACCCGGTCCAGCTCGGAAAGGAGGAAGGCAAAGGGGCTCGCCAACTCTCGGGATACGAAGCGCTCCAGGTTGAACTTCACCGCTTCGGCGTTGAAGGGGGTGCCGTCGTGGAAGACGATGCCCCGACGAAGCCGGATGGTGAGGGTCTTGCCGCCGTCGGCGAAGTTGTAACCCTCCGCTAAGTGGGGCACGATCCGCCCCTCTGGGGTGAGTTCAAAGAGGGTTTCGCTGATGTGGGTCACCACCGTGGCCGAGGGGGAGTCCTGGGCCAAGGGCGCATCTAGGGTGATGGGATCGGTGCCCTGGGCCACGATGAGGCGCTGGGCCCAGGCGTTGAGGGCGATTAGGCCGAAAACCACCAGTGCCTTTCTCATAGATCCTCCCTTCCTGTGCGAACCGCAAGCTTCAAGCAAAGTATAAGCGCCCCCTTTTGGGGGCGCAAGCCCGGGTATGGCCTCCTAGCCCTCACCCAGGTAGGCCTTTTGCACTTCGGGGTTTTCCGCAAGCGCTTTAGCGGGCCCCGAAAGGGTTATCTCCCCCGTGGCCAGGACATAGCCCCGGTGGGCGATCTGCAGGGCGAGCCGGGCGTTTTGCTCCACCAAGAGGATGGTCTTCCCCTCTTGGTTCAGCTTCTGGATGGTTTCAAAGATGAAGTCCACCAGCACCGGGGCCAGGCCCATGGAGGGCTCGTCCATGAGGAGGATCCGGGGGTTTTGCATCAGGGCCCGCCCAATGGCCAGCATCTGCTGCTCGCCCCCTGAGAGCGTTCCCCCCTTTTGGTGCCTCCGCTCGTAAAGCCTAGGGAAAAGGGCGAAGACCTGCTCCTTGCGCTCCTGGACCACCTTGCGGTCCTTTTCCAAAAAGGCCCCGATTTCCAGGTTCTCCTCCACGGTGAGCCTAGGAAAGATCCTCCGCCCCTCGGGTACGTGCCCTATCCCCAGGGCCACGATCTGGTGGGCGGGGAGGCGGTGGATGGGCTTTCCCTGAAAGAGGACCTCCCCTTGCCTGGGCCGCACGAGGCCGCTGATGGTCCTTAGGGTGGTGCTCTTGCCCGCCCCGTTGGAGCCGATGAGGGTCACGATCTCCCCCTCCTCCACCCTTAGGGAAACCCCCTTTAGGGCGTGGATGTGGCCGTAGTAGGTGTGGACCCCCTTAAGTTCCAGAAGGCTCATGCCGCACCTCCCGCCGCCCCCTTGCCCAGGTAGGCCTCAATGACCCGGGGGTTCTGCCGCACCTCCTCCGGCGTCCCCTCGGCGATCTTGGAACCGTACTCCAAGACGGCGATGCGGTCCGAGATGCGCATCACGAGGCGCATATCGTGCTCAATGAGGACGATGGTGATGCCCAGTTCCTCCCGCAGTTTCTGGATGAAAGCCTGGAGCTCTTCCGTTTCCTTGGGGTTCATGCCGGCGGCGGGCTCGTCCAGGAGGAGGAGCCTGGGCTTCAGGGCCAGGGCCCGGGCGATCTCCAGCTTCCTTTGCTCGCCATAGGGGAGGTTTTTGGCCAGCTCGTCCTTGCGGTGGAGGAGGCCCACGTACGCTAGAAGCCGCTTGGCCTCCTCCTCCGCCCGCTTCTCCTCCCGCCGGGCCAGGGGGGTGCGGAAGACGGCGTGGAAGTAGGGGACGTGGATGTGCACGTGCATCCCCACCAGGATGTTCTCCAAAACGGTCATGGCCCCGAAGAGGCGGATGTTTTGGAAGGTGCGCCCCACACCCTCCTTGGCGATGCGGTCTGGGGAGAGCCCGGTCACGTCCTTGCCGAAGAGGAGGATCTTCCCCTCGTCGGGGGCGTAGATGCCGGTGAGGAGGTTGAAGAAGGTGGTCTTTCCCGCCCCGTTGGGGCCGATCACGGAGAAGATCTCCCCTTGGTTCACGCTAAGGCTCACGTCGTTCACCGCCACCAGGCCGCCAAAGCGCTTGGTGGCGTGGTGCACCTCTAGCGCCTTCATGCCTCCTCCATCTCCGCCTTGTGGCGTTTCTCGGGGATGAGACCCTCGGGGCGGAAGATCATCATCAGGACCAGGATAAGGCCGAAGACCAGCCGTTCGTACTTGGCGGGGTCCACTTGGCTTGGGATCTGGGGCAGGCTAGTGCGCACGAACTCGCTGAAGGTCTTGAGGATGTCCAGGTTGAGGATGGTGAGGGCCGCTGCCCCCAGGATGGCCCCAGGGATGGAGCCCATGCCCCCCAGGATCACCATGCCCAGGATGGTGATGGAGGCCAGGAGGGTAAAGGATTCCGGGGAAACGAAGGTGCGCTGGGCGGCGAAGATGACCCCCATGACCCCGGAGAAGGCGGCCCCGGTCATGAAGGCGAGGAGCTTGGTGGGCAGGAGGGGGATGCCCATGGAACGGGCGGCGATCTCGTCCTCGCGGATGGCCACCCAGGCCCGGCCGAAGCGGGAGTTGGCCAGGTTGAGGTTGACCAGGACCACGAGCCCGATCATGAGGAGGACCAGGAGGTAAAAGAAGAGCTGGTAGTCCGTGGTCTGGTCCAGCCTCACCCCCAAGGTGCCCATGAGTTGCCGGAACCAGTCAATGGGGGGGCGCTGGATGGGGGTGATGCCCTGGGGGCCGTTGGTGAAGTTGATGGGGTGGTCCAGGTTGTTGGCCAGGATGCGCACCACCTCCCCCAGGCCCAGGGTGACGATGGCCAGGTAGTCCCCCCGAAGCCTTAGGGCGGGGAGGCCGATGAGGAGCCCCGTTAGGGCGGTGGTGGCCACGGCGATGAGCATGAAGAGGTACATGTACTCCCCGGGCAAGGGGAAGTTCCCCGCCAGGAAGTTTTTCGCCTGCTCGGAGCCGAAGATGGCCCAGGTGTAGGCCCCCACGGCGAAGAAGGCGGCGTAGCCCAGGTCCAAAAGCCCCGCCATCCCCACCACCACGTTGAGCCCCAGGGCCATGGCGGCGTAGATGCCGATCTGGATGCCCAGCTCAAAGATAAAGGTGTTGGCGAAGCCGGCCATGGGCACGGAGAGGAGAAGGATGGCCAGGCCCAAAAGCCCTCGGATCCAGGTGGGAATCCGGGGTAGGGTGGTGAGGGCCACCAGAATGCCCACGAGGCCGATGAGGCCTAGCGTGTTTCCGGAGCGCACCAGGCCCAAGGTGAAGGCCAGGGTGAGGAGGGCCAGGTTTAGGGTGCGCGTTTGGGGGGGAAGCCTGAGAAAAGCGGTGGCGCCCAGGGCCACTAGGCCAAAGAGGTTGGTGAGGGCCCCAGGGGCGAGGTAGGCGAGGCCCAGGAAGGCCAGGGTGAGGAGAAGCGCTACGGCGCTCATACCTTCTCCTTAACCACCTGCCCAAGAAGCCCTTGCGGCCTCAGGAGCAGGATGAGGATGAGGATGAGGAAGGCCACCACGTCCTTGTACTCCGTGCCGAAGTTGCCGTTGGTCAGGATGGGGAGGTAGGTGCCGAAGAAGTTTTCCAGCTGCCCCAAGACAAGCCCCCCCAGCATGGCCCCGGGAATGTTGCCAATACCGCCGAGGACGGCGGCGGTGAAGGCCTTGAGGCCGGGCAAGAAGCCCACGTAGGGGGTGATGGTGGTGTACTGGAGGGCAAAGAGTACCCCCGCCACCCCGCCCAAGGAACCGCCGATGAGGAAGGTGCGGGAGATGATGCGGTCGGGGTCAATCCCCATGAGGCTTGCGGTGGAGAGGTCCTGGGCCACGGCGCGGATGGCCACCCCCAGCTTGGTGCGGTTCACCAGGTAGGTGAGGCCGAGGAGCATCAGGATGGAAACGCCCATGAGGATGAAGGACTTGGTTTGGGCGAAGATGGCTCCCCCGAAGAGCTCCACGCTGCCCTCGAGGTCCTCTACCGTGCGCATCCTGAGGAAGAACTCGTTGTGCCAAAGCCCCTCAATGAGGCGCACCAGGTCCTGGAGGATGAAGGACACCCCGATGGCGGTGATGAGGGGCACGAGGCGGTTGGTGGTCCCCCGTTTGCGCAAGGGGCGGTAGGCGAAGCGCTCCACCAGGATGGCGGTGGCTCCTGCCACCATGCCCCCTAGTATCAGGGCGATGAGGAGGAGAATAAAGCCGTTTTCCACGTGGGGAGCGAGGTAGCGGAAGACCTCCACCCCCACCACCGCCCCGATCATGAAGATCTCCGAGTGGGCGAAGTTGATGAGCTCCAAGACGCCGTATACCATGGTGTAGCCCAAGGCCACCATGGCGTAGACGAAGCCCAGGATCAAGCCGTCAAAGATCACCTGGGGCAGTAGGGCCAGGATCTGTTCCAGCAAAACGCCTCCTTTCTCCGGGCCAAGGGGGTGGCCCTCAGGCCACCCCCTTTCGGGTGTTGCCTTAGTTTACCTGGAGCCCGGGGCCGCCATCTCGATGACGCGGATCAGCTTGTTGTCGGCCCAGTTGCCCGTAGAAGCCACCTGCATCACGAAGTACTTGGCCTTCTTGTTGTCGCCCTTGTCGTCAAACTCAATGGTGCCGGTGAGGCCCTCCAGCTTGACCTTGCGCACCTCCTGGCTCACCTGCTCCCGGGTGGGCTTCTTGCCCCCGTTGGCCTTGATGGCGGCCTCCAGGGCAGCCAGGATCACGTTGGCGGAGTCGTAGGCGTAGATGCCGAAGCCCTCCATGTCCTTGCCGTACTTCTGCTTGAAGCGTTGGGCCACGGCCCTGGCCTTGGGGAAGGCGGAAACGGGGCCGGCCACGGTGGTGTAGAAGGTGCCGGCGGCGTTCTGGGCCCCCGCCAGGCGCACGAACTCGCTGGAATCCAGACCGTCACCGCCCATGAGCCGGGTCTTGAGGCCGCGTTCCCGGAGCTGCTTCACGAAAGGACCGATCTGGCTGTAGATGCCGCCGAAGTAGATGAGTTCGGGCACCGGACGGGCGCCGCGGATCTGGTTGATGATGGGCACGAAGTTGGAGGTCTCCTCGGTGCCCACGAAGGCCACCGTCCTGCCGCCCAGGGCTTCAAGCCGCTTCCTGAACTCCTCCGCCAGGCCCTGGCCGTAGGCGGTCTTGTCGTGGATGATGAAGACGTTCTTCACCTTGAGGTTGTTGAAGGCGTACTCCGCCCCCACCGGCCCTTGCACGTCGTCGCGCCCGCAGATGCGGTTCACGTTGGGCAGGCGCCGGTCCGTGACCCGGGGGTTGGTGTTGGCCGGGGAGACCATGACCAGGTTCACCCGGGCGTAGACCTCGCTGGAGGGGATGGCCACGCCGGAGTTCAGGTGGCCCACCACGCCCAAGATGTCGGGGTCGTTGATGATGCGGTTGGCGTTGGCCACGCCCACGTCGGGGTTGGCCTGGTCATCGTAGGGCACGAGGACCAGGTCAAAGCCCAGGGCCTTGAACTTGGCCTTGGCTTCCTCCACGGCAAGCTCCGCCCCCAGCTTGATCTGTTCCCCCAAAGCGGCCTGGGGGCCGGAGAGGGGGGACTGGGTGGCGATCTTGATGACGTTGGCCTGGCCCAGGGCCATGCCCAAGGCGGCTACACCTGCTACCAGAAGCCCGATTTTCCTCATATGCACCTCCTCAAAAGGCACGCGTTCGCGTTGCGGCCCTATTCTACGGGGGGGGTAGCGGGCTTTGTCAATGCCCCCAGGGAAAGTTTATGCCTGACCAACGGGTCAGGTATAAGGGAACCCCCACCCGGTACCGGGTGGGGAAGGTAAAGCCCAGGTTTAGGATGGCCCCTTGGCCTAATAGGTGGCCAGGTACTGGTCCAGCTCCCACTGGTGGACGGTGACCCGGTAGTCGTCCCACTCCATCTGCTTGGCCTGGAGGAAGTGGGTGTACACGTGTTCCCCCAGGGCCTCGCGGATGACGGGGTCCTTCTTCAGGGCCTCCAGGGCCTCCCGCAAGGTGCCCGGGAGCTCGCGGATCTTGTGCTTCCGCCGCTCGCGCACGCTCATCTGGTAGATGTTGCGCTGGATGGGCGGGGGCGGTAGGAGCTTGCGCTCAATCCCGTCCATGGCGGCGGCGGCCATGACCGCCAGGGCCAGGTAGGGGTTAGCGGAGGGGTCGGGCATCCTAAGCTCCGCCCGGGTACCCACGCCCCGGCGGGCGGGAATGCGGATCATGGCGGAGCGGTTGGAGGCGGACCAGGCGATGTTGGTGGGGGCCTCGTACCCAGGGGTGAGGCGCTTGTAGGAGTTCACCAGGGGGTTCGTGATGGCCACCATGCCCTCGGCGTGCTCCAGGAGGCCGGCGATGAAGTGGAGGGCAGTCTTGGAGAGCTGGTACTCCGCCTGGGGGTCGTAGAAGGCGTTCTCCCCGTTCTTGAAGAGGGAGAGGTGGGTGTGCATCCCGCTCCCGTTGATGCCTCGGATGGGCTTGGGGAGGAAGGTGGCGTGGAGGCCGTGGTTGAGGGCCACCCGCTTCACCACCCATTTGAAGGTAGCGATGTTGTCGGCGGTGGTGAGGGCGTCGGCGTACTTGAAGTCAATCTCGTGCTGGCCAGGGGCCACCTCGTGGTGGGAGGCCTCAATCTCAAAGCCCATGGCCACCAGGGCGTTCACCATGTCCCGCCGGGCCTCCTCCCCCTTGTCAATGGGGGCGAGGTCAAAGTAGCCCGCCTTGTCGTGGGTTTCCGTGGTGGGAAGGCCCTCGGGGGTGCGGAGGAAGAGGAAGAACTCGGGCTCGGGGCCAGCGTACATGTTGTCAAACCCCAGCTTCTTTAGCCTTTCAATCTGCCGCTTGAGCACGTACCGGGGGTCCCCTTCAAAGGGGCGGCCATCGGGGTAGTACACGTCGCAGATGAGCCGGGCCACCTTGCCCCGGGCGGGGTCTTCCACCAGGTCGGGGAGGATGACGAAGGTGTTGTAGTCGGGCCTCAGGAGCATGTCCGACTCCTCAATGCGGGTGAAGCCCTCAATGGAGGAGCCGTCAAACATGATCTCCCCGTCCAGGGCCTTCTCAAACTGGGATTCTGGCACCTCCACGTTCTTCACCATGCCCAGGATGTCGGTGATCTGGAGGCGCAGGAACTTTACGCCCTCGGACTTGAGCGTCTTAAGGATTTCCGCCTTGGTGTACGCCATTTTCCTTCCTCCTTGTCCGCCGAGGCCGGGTTTTCGGTGATACATCCCGGCGGATTGTGCAAAGTGTACGGCATAAATGTGCAGAATGTCAACCCTTATCCTGTCATGCGCGTTTTGGAATGCCCGCGTTGACCAACCCCTGAAGGGTCCTCGGCTAGACTGGGGGATGGAGGTACCTATGGCGCAGGGGATGAAGCGGCGGGACGTATTGCGGGCGGGCGCGGCTTTGGGGCTTGCGGGCCTGGGTCTTGGGCGGGCGCAAGGGGCGTTTACCTTAACCCTGGTCCACACCAACGATACCCACGCCCACCTGGAGCCCATGGAGCTTACCCTTTCCGGGAACAGGGTGCGCGTGGGCGGGGTGGCCCAGCGGGTGGCCTTCTTTGACCGCCTGCGGGCGAGCCGCAAGAACCTTCTCTTTTTGGACGCGGGGGATGTTTTCCAGGGAACCCTTTACTTCAACCAGTACCGGGGTTTGGCGGACCGCTACTTCATGCACCGGATGCTCTATCGGGTCATGGCCCTGGGGAACCACGAGTTTGACCTGGGGCCTGGGCCCTTGGCGGAGTTCTTGAAGGGGGCGAGGTTCAAGGTGGTTTCCGCCAACGTGGACGTGAGTCAAGAACCTCGGCTTAAGGGCCTTGTGGCTCCCTACGCTGTCCTGAGCGTGGGTGGGGAGAAGGTGGGGGTGGTGGGCCTCACCACCCCGGACACCAAGGAGATCGCCAACCCTGGCCCCACCGTGGCCTTTTTAGACCCCTATGAGAGCGCCCAGAAGGCGGTTTACGAGCTCCTAAGCCGGGGGGTGAACAAGATCCTTGTCCTCTCCCACCTGGGCTATGGGGAGGACCTAAAGCTTGCCCGGAGGCTTGTGGGGGCGCAGGTCATCGTGGGCGGCCACTCCCACACCCTTTTGGGAAGCTTCCCCCACAAGGAGCTTGCCCCCGCCGGGCCCTACCCCACGGTGGTCAAGAACCCCGAGGGGAAGGACGTCCTGGTGGTGCAGGCCTGGGAGTGGGGGAAAGTGGTGGGGGTTTTGGAGGTGAGCTTTGACGCCAAGGGGGAGCTCGTGGCCTACAAGGGCGAGCCCTTCCTCATGACCCCCGAGGTGTCCCCGGAGGACTTCTTCGCCAAGGAGGCCCTTCTGGCCTACGCCCAACCGGTCATGGCCCTCATGGGCCAGGTCATCGCCGAGGCCAAGGTGGACCTGGTGGGGGAGAGGGCCATCGTGCGCCGGCGGGAGAGCAACCTGGGCAACCTGATCGCCGACGGCATGGTCTGGAAGACCAAAAACGCCGGGGTGCAGATCGCCCTGCAAAACGGCGGGGGCATCCGGGCCTCCATCCCCAAGGGCCCCATCACCGTGGGCAAGGTCTACGAGGTTCTGCCCTTTGGCAACACCCTGGTGGTGATGGACCTGAAGGGGAGGGAGATCAAGGCGGCCCTGGAAAACGGGGTTTCCCAGTGGGAGGCCCAGGCGGGGCGGTTCCTCCAGGTTTCGGGCCTGCGCTACGCCTTTGACCTCTCCCGGCCCGCGGGGGACCGGGTGGTGAGGGTGGAGGTAAAGACGGAAAAGGGCTATGTGCCCTTGGACCTCGAGGCCACCTACCGGGTGGTGGTCAACAACTTCATCGCCGCCGGCGGGGACGGCTTCACCGTGCTCAAGGAGGCCCAGGGCTACCGGGTGGACACGGGCTTCAGCGACGCCGAGAGCTTCATGGACTACCTGAAGGAGCTTAAGGTGGTGGAGGCGGGCCTCGAGGGCCGGATTGAGGTCCTCAACGAGCCCAAAGGGGAGCGCCCCGCCTACTGGGCCTACGAGGTGCCGGAACGGGTGGGGGTCTAGGCGTGGGGAACCCCCCGGGGGCTCTTCACCGGGTGAGGGTGAGGACCCGCACGGGGTCCCCTACCCGCACCACCCCGCCCTCCAGGACCCGGGCGTAAAGCCCCCGCCCCCCGTAAAGGAGCTTGGGCAGGCGCAGGTCAAACTGGGAGAGGCTTGCGCACACGGTGCAAACCTGGGAAAACTCCAAAAGCGCTTCCCCCACCCATAGCCGGGCCCCCAAGGGGAGGCCGTGGGGGTCCAGGTCCAGGAGGAGGTTTTCCCCTAGGGCCCCGTAGGGGAGGTCTATCCCGGCCCTTTGCGCCTTCTCGTAGGCGGCAAGCCCCGCCACCAGGACCGCCCGGTCAGGGTCCTTGCCGGCGTGCCGGTCCCCCTTGGCCCCAAAGCCTGGGAGGAGCTCTAGGACTTCTACCCGGGGTTTGGGCAACCCAGGGGTGGTCCCGAGGTGGAGGGAGACGACCTTCCCCGTCATGGGAGCCTGAGCCCCTGGCGCAGGGCGTGGACCTCCTCGGGGGTTAGGGGCTTGGCCCGCGCCGCCTTCACCTCTTCGGGGGTGTAGGGCCGGAAGCCTTGGGGGGCGCCGAAGGTGAGGAGGTGGTTCAGCACCAGGGCCAGGTCCTCGTCGGTTAGCCAGGCGAAGCCGGGCATCACCTGGTTGTAGGTCTGTCCCTCCACCTGGATCTCCCCCTGGAGGCCGTAGAGCACCACTAGGAGGAGGTAGTTCCGCCCGCCCTCGGTCCCCAGGAGCTTGGCCGCGTGCCCCCGCAAAGGAGGGAAGAGGGGTGGGTTGCCCTCCCCTTGCGGCCCGTGGCAGCCCTGGCAGTTGGCGTAGACCTGGGCGCCCGTCTTGGCGGCGGGGGCCGCGGCTGCCGGGGGCGGGGGAGGGGGGGTGGTGCCCAGGTAGGTGGCCAGGTAGTCCAGGATGGCGGCCCGCTCCTCTGGGGTAACCTTTAGGCCCTGGAGTGCCATCTCGTCCAGGACAGCGTCCCAGCGTTCCCGGGAAAGGCGCTCTCGGGCCACTAGGCCGATGTCGTGGCAGGTCTGGCACTTGGCGAGGACCAGGTCTTTGCCCGGCCCTTCGGGGAGGGTGGGTTGGCCCAAGGCCAGGTATCCCAGGAGGCCGAGGCCGGTGGCTAAAAAGGATAGCCAAAGCGTGCGCATCGCCTTCAAGCATCTCCTCCTTACCCCAGTGGGGTAGGTTCGGGGCCACAAAACGCCCCGGGCAGCGCCCGGGGCAAATGCCTTAGGCCACGGTGAACCTAACCCGCATCACCCCGTTGTACTCGTAGCCCCGCTCGTTCCAAGCGAGGTTGCCGTCCAGGGGCTGGCTGCGCCCGGCGGCGTCCCAGGCCCGGGCCATGACCTCGTGTTCCCCAGGGCGGAGGTAGAGGGTGGCCCGCCAGCGCACCCAGCCGTAGCTTCTCCCCGTGCGCTCCAGGGTGGCCTGGTGCCAGGTGCGCCCGCCGTTGGTGGAAACCTCCACGCTCACGATGGGCACGATGCCGTCGTTGAAGGCCACCCCCTCCACCCGCACGTAGGGCCCTTCCACCGTCTGGCCCTCCAGGGGGGCAAAGATGAAGCTATTCACGTTCACCAGCCAGTTGGGGCGGGAGTTGGTGAAGCTATAGGGGTAGCGGCTTCCGGGTTCTTGGGGGAGGAAGGGAAGGTGGGTGTTGGGGATGGTGGGCACCCGGTAGCGGGGCATCTGCTCGGCGGTGGTGTTCTCCGCCTCGGTGAACTCCACCTTGGCGACCCACTTCACGTTGTTCACCCCGAAGTAGCCGGGGAAGACCAGGCGCACCGGGCCCCCGTGGACGGCGGCGAGGGGTTCCCCGTTCATGGAGAGAGCGAGGAGGGCCTCCTCCAGGGCGTGGATGGGGACGCTCCGCACGAACTCGGCGGCGTTGCCCTGGCGGCTGGCGTGGGCGGTGATGAAAAGGGCTTTTTCCGTGGGCTTCGCCCCCTTGGCGGCCAGGAGGTCCTTAAGCCTTACCCCCCGGAAGGTGACGTTCCCTACCCCGCCGCGGCCCCAAGGGTTGCCCGAGGGGCGGGGTTGGTAGAGGGAGCGCCCGTTGCCCGAGCACTGGAGGACCATGGTCACCTCGTGCTGGGGGAGGCTAAGGAGCTCCTTGGCCTCCACGGTGAAGGGCTTGTCCACGAGGCCCCCCACCTCGAGGGTCCAGCCCTCGAGGCTCGCCCCCTCCACGGTGTTGTAGCCCGGCAGGTCCACGTTGTTGCGGACGTAGAGGAGTTCCTTAGGGGTGCGCTCGGGTTGGCTGGCCAGGAGGGCAAAGGGCGTTTCCAGGACGATGGGCCTTTGGGAGAGCACGAGGATCCTGGCGTCTTTGCCCTTTACCAGTTGGTCCGCCGTGGGGGTTTGCTGGGCAAAACCCCGCCCCGCCGCCAACAGGGCGGCCCCCAGGCCCATGAGCTTTAGGGTGGTCCTGCGGTTGACCTTTTCCATAGGGTGGCCTCCCAAAAGCTGGGGGGACTTTTGCCCCCATGTGCCGGATAACCCCACTCTAGCGAGCACACCCTACCCCTGTCAAGTAAGCATGAGTCCGGGAAGATGACCCAAAGCTGAGGAAACATTTCCCAATTCCCTGGGGGGTATCGGCAGGGTTAACATAGTGCACATGCTCAAGGGCGAAGGCCCTGGTCCCTTGCCGCCCCTCCTCCAGCAGTACGTGGAGCTTCGGGACCGCTACCCGGACTACCTCCTCCTCTTCCAGGTGGGGGACTTCTACGAGTGCTTCGGCGAGGATGCGGAGAGGCTCGCCCGCGCCCTGGGCCTTGTCCTCACCCACAAGACCAGCAAGGACTTCACCACTCCCATGGCGGGCATCCCCATCCGGGCTTTTGACGCCTACGCCGAACGCCTCCTAAAGATGGGCTTCCGCCTGGCGGTGGCCGACCAGGTGGAGCCGGCGGAGGAGGCGGAGGGGCTGGTGCGGCGGGAGGTGACCCAGCTCCTCACCCCCGGCACCCTGGTCCAGGAAACCCTCTTGCCCCGGGAGGCCAACTACCTGGCGGCCATCGCCACGGGGGACGGGTGGGGGCTTGCCTTTTTGGACGTGTCCACGGGGGAGTTCAAGGGCACTTTGCTTAAGAGCAAAAGCGCCCTTTACGACGAGCTTTTCCGCCACCGCCCTGCGGAGGTCCTCTTGAGCCCCGAGCTCCGGGAGAACGAGGCCTTCGTGGCCGAGTTCCAAAAACGCTTCCCCGTGATGCTTTCTGAGGCCCCTTTTGAGCCCGAAGGGGAAGGCCCCTTGGCCCTCAGGCGGGCCCAGGGGGCGCTTCTCGCCTACGCCCGCGCCACCCAGGGCGGGGCCCTGAGCGTGCGGCCCTTCCGCGCCTACGACCCCGGGGCCTTCATGCGCCTGCCCGAGGCTACCTTGCGGGCTTTGGAGGTCTTTGAGCCCCTGAGGGGCCAGGACACCCTCTTTGGCGTCCTGGACGAGACGAGGACCGCCCCGGGCAGGCGGCTCTTGCAGAGCTGGCTCCGCCATCCCCTTCTGGAACGGGGCCCCTTGGAGGCCCGGTTGGACCGGGTGGAGCGCTTCGTGGGGGATGGGGCCCTGAGGGAGGGGGTGCGGCGGCTCCTTTTCCGCCTGGCGGACCTGGAGCGGCTCGCCACCCGCCTGGAGCTCGGCCGGGCTGGCCCTAAAGACCTGGCCGCCCTCAGGCGGAGCCTGGAGATCCTCCCCGAGGTCAAGGCCCTTCTAGGGGAGGAGGTGCTTCTTCCCGACCTGGGCGCCTTGCTAGAAGAGCTCGAGGCGGCCCTGGTGGACGAGCCTCCCCTGAAGCTTTCCGAGGGGGGGCTTATCCGCGAGGGGTATGACCCCGAGCTGGACGCCCTGAGGCGGGAGCACGCCCAGGGGGTGGCCTACTTCCTGGAGCTGGAGCAAAGGGAAAGGGAGCGCACGGGTATACCCACCCTCAAGGTGGGCTACAACGCCGTCTTCGGCTACTACCTCGAGGTCACCCGCCCCTACTACGAGCGGGTGCCCAAGGAGTACCGGGCGGTGCAGACCCTCAAGGACCGGCAGCGCTACACCCTGCCGGAGATGAAGGAAAGGGAAAGGGAGCTCTACCGCCTCGAGGCCCTGATCCGAAGGCGGGAGGAGGAGGTCTTCCTGGCGGTGCGGGAGCGGGCGAAAAGGGACGTGGAGGCCCTAAGGGAGGCGGCCCGGGTCTTGGCGGAACTGGACGTCTTCGCCGCCCTGGCCGAGGTGGCGGTGCGCCACGGCTACACGAGGCCCCGCTTTGGGGAAAGGCTTTCCATCCGGGCGGGGCGCCACCCCGTGGTGGAAAGGCGCACGGAGTTCGTGCCCAACGACCTGGAGATGGCCCACGAGCTCGTCCTGGTCACGGGGCCCAACATGGCGGGCAAGAGCACCTTCCTCCGCCAGACGGCCCTCATCGCCTTGCTCGCCCAAATAGGGAGCTTCGTGCCGGCGGAAGCGGCGGAGCTTCCCCTTTTTGACCGCATCCTCACCCGCATCGGGGCCTCCGACGACCTGGCGGGGGGGAAGAGCACCTTCATGGTGGAGATGGAGGAGGTGGCCCTCATCCTCAAGGAAGCCACGGGGAAAAGCCTCGTCCTCCTGGACGAGGTGGGCCGGGGCACCAGCAGCCTGGACGGCCTCGCCATCGCCACCGCCGTGGCGGAGGCCCTGCACGAAAGGCGGTGCTACGCCCTCTTCGCCACCCACTACTTTGAGCTCACCGCCCTCTCCCTGCCCCGCCTGAAGAACCTCCACGTGGCGGCCAAGGAGGAGGAAGGCGGGCTCGTCTTCTACCACCAGGTCCTTCCCGGGCCCGCCTCCAAAAGCTATGGGGTGGAGGTGGCCCGGATGGCGGGCCTTCCTGAGGGGGTGGTGGAGCGGGCCAAGGCCCTCCTCCAGGCCATGGCGGCCCGGCGGGAAGGGGCTTGGGAGGAGGTCTTGGAGCGGCTTCTTTCCCTGGACCCCGACCGCCTCACCCCCCTCGAGGCCCTTAAGCTCCTCCACGAGCTCAAGGCCTTGGCCCTGGGGGCGCCCTTGGGTAGCATGAAGGGGTGATCCGCCCCTTGCCGCCCGAACTTAAGGGCCTCCTCGCCCGGGGCGAGGTGCTCCTTTCCGTGAGGGATGCGGTGCGGGAGCTCTTGGAAAACGCCCTGGACGCAGGGGCCAAGCGGGTGCGGGTGGAGCTTTTTGGCGGGGGCCTGGAAAGGCTCGTGGTGGAGGATGACGGGGAAGGCATCCCCTTGGAAGAGCTTTCCCTCGCCGTGGAGCCCTTTACCACCAGCAAGCTCCAAGACCCGAAGGCCATCCAAACCCTGGGCTTCCGGGGCCAGGCCCTTTACGCCCTGAGGCAGGCCGCCACCTTGCGCCTGCGCTCCCGGCCTAAGGGGCAGCTCGGGGGTGGGCTTCTGGTGGCCCGGGGGGATGCGGTGGAGGTGCGCCCTGTCCCCGCACCCCCCGGTACCCGGGTGGAGGTGGTGGGCCTCTTCGCCGGGGAGGGGCGGGACCCGGCGCGGGAGGTGCGGGAGGTCCAGGGGCTTCTCAAGCGTTACCTCCTCCACCACCCCCACCTCGTCCTCGCCTTTTTCGCCGAGGGGGAGGCTAGGCTCCTCTTCCCGGGGGCGGGGCTAAAGGAGGCGGCCCGCCTGGCCTTCGGCCGGGTGATGGCGGAGCGGCTTTTCCGGGTGGAACGGCGGGGGGAGGGGATGGCCTTTTCCGGGCTCCTTTCTGGGCCCCAGGTTTCCCGTACCCGGGAAGACGCCCTTTTCCTTGCGGTGAACGGCCGTCCCGTGGCCTTTCCCCCGGGGCTTCTCAAGGCGGTGCGCCGGGCCTACAAGGACCTCCTCCCCGAGGGGCACTACCCCGTGGGTGTCCTGAACCTGAGCCTTTCCCCAGGGTTGTACCGCCTGCGCCTGGACGCCAGGAAGGAGGAGGTGGCCCTAAGCGGGGAGGTGGAGGCCTTTGTGGAGGAGGGTATCCGGGAGGCCTTGGCGGGGCGGAACCTGGTCCGGCTCCTTCCGGAGCCCAAGCCCCTTGCCCCCCTTACCCCCCCCACGCCCTCGGGGCTTCCCCGGCTCCGCTACCTGGGCCAGTTCCGGGATAGCTACCTCTTGGCGGAAGGGGGGGACACCCTCTACGTGGTGGACCAGCACGCCGCCCACGAGCGCATCCTCTACGAGGACTTCCTGCGCCGCCTGGAGGAGGGCCTAAGCCCCCTGCCCTATCCCGTCCTGGTGGAGCTCACGCCGGAGGAAGCCCTCCTTTTGCCGGGGGGGACGGAAAGGCTTTTCGCCTACGAGCCCTTCGGGCCCCATAGGGTGCGCCTCCTAAAGGCGCCCGCCTTTCTCCACCCCTACCCCCTTCTCCTCCCCGAGGTCTTCCGGGAGGCCTTGAGGGGGGAGGGGAGGAGCCTAAAGAACCTCCTCGCCCGCCTGGCCTGCCTCCCCGCCATCAAGGCGGGCCACCCCTTGGGGCAGGTGGCGGGGCAGGCCCTTTTGGACGCCCTCCTCGCCTGCGAGACCCCCTGGGTCTGCCCCCACGGCCGCCCCACCCTTTTGGCCCTTAAGGAGGAGGAGCTCATCCGCCGCTTTGGCCGGCGTTCGGGGGCGAAGGGAGGAGAAGAAGCCCGTCCTCATTGGCCACAAGAAAGCTTCCCGGAAGCACCGCTCCCCAAGGAAGGCTAAGGGGCACGTCCACCTCCCCCTTCCCCTCCTTGGCGCTCTTCTTGGGGGTGGCGGCCAGGGCGAGGACGCCGATGGGGATGGCGGCGAGTTCCGCCGTGTCCCGCACCGCCCCGTGCACCACCACCCCCTGCCAGCCCCTTTCCCAGGCGAGCCGGGCCAGGTTGCCTCCTAAGAGGGCGGTGCGCAGGGAGCCTTGCCCGTCCACGAAGAGGACCTGGCCTTCGCCCCCCTCTTCCAGTACCTGGCGGACGAGGGCGTTGTCCTCGAGGACCCTCAAGGTCCTCACCCGGCCGGAAAAGCGCCTTTTCCCCCCAAAGGCCTGGAAGACCATGGGCATTGCCACCGCCTCGGGGTGGAGGTCGGAGAGGTCCGTGGTGGAAAGCTCCATGGGGATATAGTAGCGGGCATGGAGGAGGCCCGTCTTCTCATCACCTGTCCGGACCGGCCCGGCATCGTGGCGGCCGTTTCCGGGTTCCTTTACGCCCACGGGGCCAACGTCACGGACCTGCAGCAGCACTCCACGGACCCGGAAGGGGGCGTCTTCTTCATGCGCCTCGCCTTCACCACCCCCCACCTGGACCTTTCCCGCCCGGCCCTGGAGCGGGCCTTCCAGGAGGTGGTGGCGGAGCGCTTCGGCATGGCATGGCGCCTGGCCTACGCCTCGGAGAGGAAGCGGGCGGCCATTTTGGTGTCCAAACCCGCCCACGCCCTTTTGGAACTCCTTTGGCGCTACCGGGTGGGGGAGCTTCCCATGGACCTGCGCCTCGTGATCTCCAACCACCCCGACCACCGGGAGGAGGTGGAGCGCTTCGGCATCCCCTACCACCACGTGCCGGTGGAGGCGGGGCGGAAGGAGGAGGCGGAGGAGAGGATCCTCGCCCTTCTGGAGGAGGAAAAGGTGGAGCTCGTGATCCTCGCCCGCTACATGCAGATCCTCTCCCCCCGGTTCGTGGCCCGCTACCCCATGCGCATCCTCAACATCCACCACTCCTTCCTGCCCGCCTTCGCCGGGGCCAACCCCTACCGCCAGGCCTACGAGCGGGGGGTGAAGCTCATCGGGGCCACGGCCCACTACGTCACGGAGGAGCTGGACGCCGGCCCCATCATTGAGCAGGACGTGGTCCGGGTCTCCCACCGCCACTCGGTGGCGGAGATGCGGCGGCTTGGGCAGGAGTTGGAGCGCACGGTCTTGGCCCGGGCGGTGCGCTGGCACCTGGAGGACCGCATCCTGATCCACGGCAACAAGACCGTGGTCTTCGTCTAATCGCCCCCTAACCGGGGGGGCATAGGGTGGGAAGAGGAGGTGAGGCATGAACCTTGGCCGTTCCTTCGTAGGTTTCGTGGCCTTAGCCCTCATGGCGGGCGCCGTGCTTTGGTGGGGGATTTCCAATAGCCAGGCCCCAAGCGCCCAGGCGCCCAAGGCCCTTTCTGACGGCGGGCTTTTGGAGTACGAGCGGAACACCGTGGAAATCGTGGAAAAGTACGGGGACGGGGTGGTTTACGTGGCCGTGGTGACCCGGCCGCAAAACGTCCAGCTCCCCCCGGGGTTTGAGTTCTTCGCCCCCTTTCTCCAGGTGCCGCCCCAGGAGGGGACGGGCTCGGGCTTCGTCATAGACAAGGAGGGGTATATCCTCACCAACTACCACGTGGTGGAGGGGGCGAGCCGCATCACGGTGAAGTTCCACAACGACCCCAAGGAGTACCCGGCGCGGCTCGTGGGGGCGGCCCCGCCCTTGGACGTGGCGCTTCTTAAGGTGGAGGCCCCCAAGGAGCGGCTCGTGCCCCTGGTCCTTGGGGACTCGGACAAGATCCGCGTGGGGCAGAAGGCCATCGCCATGGGCAACCCCTTTGGCCTAGAGTTCACCGTGACCCAGGGCATCGTCTCCGCCATCCGGGAGAACCCGGGGGCCATTGGGGACGACACGGGCCTGGTGCCCCAGGTGATCCAGACGGACGCCGCCATCAACCCGGGGAACTCCGGGGGGCCGCTTCTCAACTCCCGGGGTGAGGTCATCGGCATCAACACCGCCATCTTCACCCCCACGGGCCAGTTCGGGGCGGCCCAGTTCGCCGGGGTGGGGTTCGCCCTGCCCATCAACCTGGTGAAGCAGTACCTCCCCGAGCTTCGCTCCGGGAAGACCCTCACCGCCGAGGAGATCATCCGGAACCGTCCCCGCCTGGGGGTTTCCCTCATCCCCCTTTCCCTTTACCCGGAAAGGCTCAGGCAGCAGTACGGCCTGCCCGCCACCGGGCTCATGGTGCAGGAGGTGGAGCGGAATAGCCCGGCGGCCCGGGCGGGGCTTAGGGCCCCAAGCCGCTTCGCCTACATCCAGCTTCCCACCGGGGAAACCCTGCAGGTGGGGGTGGACGGGGATGTCCTCCTGAAGGCGGACGGGGTATCCCTCACCTCCATCGCCCAGCTCCGCCGGGTGCTCTACGGCAAGAAGCCGGGGGAGGCGGTGGTCCTCGAGGTCTTCCGCCAGGGCAGGACCCTCACCCTAAGGGTGGTGCCCCAGGTCCTCCGCTAAGGGGGCCATAGGAGCCGGACCCGCAGGCACCCCCCCGCCACCTGGAACCACTTACCCCCAAGCCTCAAGGCGAGGCCCACCTCCGAGCAGTAGCGGAGCTCTTTTTGCCGCTCCCGGGCGAGGGCCTGGTTCCAGGGGTACTCGCCCCCCGTGTAGTAGGCCTCCGTCTCGGGGTCGGTGAAGGCCCGGAAGCCTTGAAAAGCCCAGAGGGGGTAAAACTCCAGGAGGACGGGCCGGCCCGTCACCGAGTTCACGAACTCCACCCGCACCTCCTGCCAGGGGCTTAGGAGGAGAAGGGCTTTGCCTCCGGGGCCTTCCACCTCCACCACCCGCAAGGAGGCCAAGGCGAGGAGGAGAAAAAAGGCCCAGCCCCCAAGGAGCTGGGCCGGAAGCCTTTTTGCCAGCATCCCCTACTTCAAGACCCCAAGCTCGCGGAAGTAGCGCAAGGCCCCCTCGTGGTAGGGGATGGTGCCCCCCACGAAGCGCACGGCGTTTTCCGGGGAGGTGTCCTTGGCGGCGGCCACCGCCTGCCGCAGGGCGGGAAGGTTTTCAAAGGTGGCCTTGGTGAGGGCGTAGGCCGCCTCGGCGGGGAGGCTTTCCGGGCAGACGAAGAGGTTCCAGAAGGTGAGGGTGGGGGTGTCGGCGCGGGTGCCGTAGACGCTCTTGGGGATGACCCCGGGGCCAGCCAGGCCGGGGAAGCGGCGGGTGAAGGTCTGGACCACGGTGCTCTTGGGGTCTAGGGGCACCAGGTAAATCCTTTGCCCCTTGCGGGCGAGGGCGGCCGCTAGCTCGGTGATGGCCCCTGTGGGCAAGCCCCCCGACCAGAAGAAGGCGTCAATGTTGCCCTCCGCCAGGGCGTTGGCGCTTTCCTGGGCCCCCAGGCGCTCCTGCTTGGCGAAGTCCTTGGGGCTAAGCCCCGCCGCCTGCAGGACCAAAAGGGCCTCCACCTCCGTGCCCGAGCCCGGGGCCCCCGTGGAAACCCGCTTGCCCTTGAGGTCCTGCACCACCCGGATCCCGGCCCCTTCCCGGGTGACGAGGTGGAGGTAGTTGGGGTACATGGCGAAGAGGATGCGGGCGCTCTTGGCAGGCCGCTCCCGGAAGCGTTCGTGCTGGCCGGTGTAGGCCAGGTAGGCGGAGTCGGGGAGGACGGTGCCGCAGTAGTAGGTGCCCCCGCCGGTGCGGGTTTCCAGGAGGAGGAGGTTATCTATGGAGGCGGCGGTCTGGATGGCCTGGGCCTCGGCCACGCCCGCCTTGTTCCAGATCTCCGCCAGGGTGGTGCCGTAGTAGAAGTAAACCCCGCCCACCCCGCCCGTGGCGATGACCACGCGGGGTTTCTGGGCTGCGGCCCAACCCAAGAGGGCTACCAGGACCAGTAGGACGCTTCTCATGGCTTTACCTCCTTTTCCAGGGCTACGCTACGCCCTTCGCCATGGCTTCGTCAAGCCCTGGGCTTCCAGAAGAAGAGGAGGCCCAGAAGGAAGGCGAGGAGGTTGAGGAGCGTGTGGGGCACGAAGAGGAGGACGGCCAGGATGCCTAGGGCCCAGGCCTCCCAGCGCTTGAGGACCCTTCGGGTGTAGCCGGCCCCGGAGGCGGAGAGGTAGACGATGCCCGCAGCCACGGCCAGGAAGCGCTCCAGGATCATGGGCCAAGCCTCGCCGGGCGGGGAGTTTTCCAGGACGGGAACGATGAGGAGGGCGGTGCCCGAGTAGGAGAGGAGGAAGAAGAAGCCCACCAGGTACTTGGAAAGGGCCACCCGGGCGGCGTAGACCCCCGTCTGCAGGGGGTTGGTGCCGAAGACGCTGCTGGCGGCATAGGCGGAGAGGGCCACGGGCGGGGTCACGTCCGCCAGGACGGCGTAATAGAAGAGGAACATGTGGGTGGCGAGGAGGGCGGCGGAGTCGGGGATGCCGTTCTCCTTGGCCAGGGCGATGATGGCGGGGGCGGTGAGGGCGGAGGTGAGGACGTAGGTGGCGGTGGGGGGCACCCCCATGCCCAGGACCAGGCTAAAGAGGGCGGTGATGAGGGTGGCGAGGAGGAGGCTTTCCCCGGAGACCTGTTGCAGGAGCTGGCTGAACTTGGAGGGCAGGCCGGAGATCACCATCATGGCGAAGATGAGGTTGGCGGCGGTCACGGCGGTGCCGATGGGGAGGAGGGTGCGGAAGCCCTCGGCGAGGCCCTGGAAGATGGGGGCGATGCCTTTGGGCCTCAGGGTGGGGTCCAGGTAGGCGATGAGGACGAAGAGGACCAGGGCCAGGCTGGCGGCGGTGCGCACCTCGTAGCCCAGGTAGAGCATGGCGACGATGAGGAGGATGGGGAGGAAGAGGGTGGCGTAGCGCAGGGCGTAGGCCCGGCGGCCCATGCCGAGCTCGGCCCCCACCGGGGATAGCCCTGCCCTGCGGGAGTAGAACTCGTTGAAGGCCAAAACGGCGGTGAGGTAGAGGAGGGCAGGCCCCAGGGCCATGACGATGACCTTGATGTAGGGGATCTCTAGGATCTCCACCATGATGAAGGCGATGGAGCCCATGACCGGGGGGGTGATGAGGGCGATGGTGCCGGCGGTGGCCACGAGGCCGGCGGCGGTGAGGGTGTGGTACCCCGCCTTCTCGTAGAGAGGCTTGGTGAGGGCGGCTACGAACTGGGTGTCCGCGGCCCCTGAGCCGGAGAACATCCCCATGAAGACGCTGGCCAGCCCCGTGACCCGCCCCGGGGTGGCGGGGTGCTTGCCCACCAGGGCCAGGGCCAGGTTGGCCACCACCCTCCCCAGGCCCAAGGCGCCGATCATGCCGGAAAGCAGGGTGAAGTAGACCAGGTACTTGGCGGATACCCCGGTGATGAGGCCGTAGATGCCCGCCTCCGTCTCGTTGAAGGTTTTGCCCAGGAGGAGGTCAATCCCCTGCTTGGTGCCTTTAAAAGCTCCCGGGAAGAGGTCGGCGTGGAGGTTGTAGCTGAAGAAGAAGAGGACGAGAACCGGCATCACCGGGCCCAGGAGGCGGTAGACCAGGCCCAGGACCAGCATGATGAGGCCGAAGGACATGGCCATGTCCCAGGGGGCGGGGAGGACGGCCCGGTAGACGAGCTCTTCAAAGTAGCGCAGTTGGTAGAGGGTGGGGAAGAGGGCGAGGAGGACGGCGAGGAGGTCGGCGGGGCGCTTGAGGGAAGGGAGGAGGGCGGGAAGGGCGGCTACCGCCCAGTAGAGGACGCCCACCGCCTTGGCCTCCCGGGGAAGGTCCACGCCTGGGATGCCCGGGAAGAGGAAGTGGTAGAGGGGGATGAGGGTGAAGAGGAAGTAGACCCAGGCGCCCAGGGTGCGCTTCCGGGGAAGATAGAAGGAAACGAGGTAGCCGCCTACGAGGAGGAAGAGGACGTGGGTGCTCCTTTGGAGCTGGACGATGTCCAGGATGGGGATTTCCGCTCTGGCCAAGGGGGTAAAGGGGTGGAGGACGAGGTAGAGGCTATAGAGGGCCCCCAGGACCAGGATCCAGTTCGTGAGGCGGGCTAAGGGGGTTTGAGGGGTTTTGGGATGTTCTAGCTCCATGGCTTAGCCTCCAAAAGGCCCGGGGCCTGGGAAGTCCCAGGACACCCGGGCGCAAGAAGGGTTACTTGACGAGGCCCTTTTCTTTCAGGTACCGCTCGGCCCCAGGGTGGAAGGGGATGGGGAGCTTGCCGTAGAGCTTGGCGGTGGCCTCGAGGCTCGTGTCCTTGGCGGCGGCCACGGCGGTGCGCAGGGTGTCCAGGTTCTCAAACACCGCCTTCATGATGCCGTAGGCCGCCTCGGCGGGGAGGCTATCCGGGCAGACCACGATGTTGCCCGTGGCCAGGCCCGGCACGTCCGTGCGGGTGTTGTAGACGCTCTTGGGCACCCGGTAGGGGTCCACCAGGCCCGGGAAGCGCTTCATGACCACCTGGGCCGTGGTGCTCTTGGGGTCAATGGGCACCAGGTAGACGCGGTCCCCCTTGCGGGCCAGGGTCTGGGAAAGCTCCACGATGGAGCTCGTGGGCACGCCCCCTACCCAGAAGAAGGCGTCCAGGGTGCCCTCCGCCAGGGCCTTGGCCCCCTCGGCCACGGGGAGGCGCTCCCGCTTGGCGAAGGTTTCCGGCTTCACCCCTGCTCCCTGGAGGACCAGGAGGGCCAGGTTCTCCGTGCTGGAGCCGGGCTGGCCTGTGGAAACGCGCTTGCCCTTCAGGTCCTGCACCACCTTGATGCCGGTCTTCTCGCTGGTCACCAGGTGGATGAAGGAGGGGTACATGTAGAAGAGGACCCGTTGGCTCTTGGCTGGGCGGTCCTTGAAGCGGGGCTCCTCGCCGGTGTAGGCCACGTAGGCGGAGTCCGTGGTGGTGAGGGCGCAGTAATAGGTGCCCCCGCCCGTGCGGTCGCGGAGGAGCTGCAGGTTATCGTAAGAGCCTCCCGTCTGTACCGGCTGGGCCTCCACCACCCCGGCCTTGTTCAGGATGTCGGCCAAGGCGGTGCCGTAGTAGAAGAAGACCCCGCCCGTGCTTCCCGTGCCGATGGCCACGCGGGGCTTCTGGGCAAGGCCCAAACCCAGGACCAACAAACCGATAAGGACCATCGCTCGCTTCATGGGCACCTCCCGCATACTTTTGCGCCCATAACCTACCCCACCCCCCTAGGCCTGTCAAGCCCGAGAAGCCGCACCTGGAAGGCCCTTAGGAGGTCGGTTTTGCTCAAGACCCCTACAAGTCTTTCCCTTTCCACCACGAGGGCCCGCACATACCCCCTCTCCGCCATGCGCTCCAGGGCGGCAAGGGCCTCCTCTTCCGGGGAGAGGAGGAGGGGCGGGTGCAGGTAGCGGGCCACGGGGGCCAGGGGGTCTGCGCCTTCTAGCCCTTCCAGGCCCACCACCCCAAGCACCCTTTCCCCCTCCACCACGGGAAAGCCCGAAACCTTGTGGTGGAGGGCTAGGCGGAGGGCCTCGGCCACGGGGGTATCGGGGGAGAGGGCGATGGGGTCCGGGGTCATGAGGTCCCTCACCCTAAGCCCCTCCAGGGCCTGGGCCAGGAGGGTGGCCTCGGCCTCGGCCCGGGAGGCCATGTAGACGAAGAAGGCGATGAGGATGAGAAAGGGGTTGAAGGCCAGAAGGCCGAAAAGCCCCAGGGCCAAGGCCACCGCCTGGCTTAGGGCCGCCGCCTGCCGGGTGGCCTTGGCGTAGGGCTTCCTTAGGGCGAGGAGGGCGCGGTAGACCCGCCCCCCGTCCAGGGGAAGGGCGGGGAGGAGGTTGAAGAGGGCGAGCATCAGGTTCACCAGGGCCAGGTAGTGGGTGAGAAAGCCCCAAGGGCCCGTGGGGGCTTTGACGAGGTGGAAGAAAAGCGCTAGGGCGAGGCTCACCGCAGGCCCTGCCAGGGCGATGGCGAGCTCCTTGCCGGGCTCTTTCGGGATCCTTTCCATCTGGGCCACCCCGCCCAAGAGCCAAAGGGTGATGCGCCGGGTTTCCACCCCGAAGCGCCGGGCGGTGAGGGCGTGGCCGAGCTCGTGCAGGAGGACCGAGAGGAAAAGCCCCAGGGCGGCGGAAAGCCCAAGGAGGAAAGGCCAAAGGCCCTCGAGGAGGCTTGGGTCCTGGGGTAGGCCGAAGAGCTCCAGGTAGAGGGGGAGGTTGCTCCCGATGAGGAAGGCCAAGAGGGGGAGGACGAGGAGAAAGGAAAGGTCCAGGTGAACGGGGATGCCGAAGAGGCGGAAGAGGAAAAGCCCGCGCCCGGCCATGCCTCAGTATAGGCCGGCGTCCTTTTCCCCCTTGGCAATGACCGGTCAGTCAGGATTGGGTAGGATGGAAGGGTGCTGGCCCTGGCCCTCCTGCAAGACCCCCGTTACCGCGCCTACTGGCTCGCCCTCTTCACCTCCCAGATGGGCACCTGGATGCAGTCCGCCGCCCAGGGGTGGCTTGTGCTCCTCCTCACGGGGAGCGCCGAGCGGCTTGGGCTCGTGGTGGCCCTGCAGTTCTTGCCCTCCCTCCTCTTTTCCCTGCCCGCCGGGGTCTTGGCCGACCGCTACCCCAAGCGGAACCTCCTCCTCCTAACCCAGGGGGGGATGATGCTTTTGGCCCTCCTCATGGCCCTCCTCATCCTCACGGGGGCGGTGCGCTATGGGCACGTGCTCCTCTTCGCCTTCCTCTATGGGGCCTTGAACGCCATGGACCTGCCCGTGCGCCAGAGCTTCACCGTGGAGCTGGCGGGGCGGGAGCGGTACCCGGGGGCCATCGCCCTAAACTCCTTCGGCTTCAACACAAGCCGCCTCCTGGGGCCTGCGCTATCCGGCGTGCTCATCGCCCTCTATGGGGTGGGGGTGGCCTACCTGGCCAACGCCCTCTCCTTCCTGCCCCTCCTCCTCGTCCTCCTGCGGGTGCCCCCGGGGCCCAGGGGGGAGGAGGGGGATGGGCGGTTCTTGAGGGAGGCCCTCGAGGGCATCCGCTTTGTCTTGGAGCATCCCCTGGTGCGGCGGGTGGTGGGGCTTGTCCTCTTCGCCAGCCTTCTCGGCATGAACTTCCAGACCCTGGTCCCCGCCTACGCCCGGCTCGTCCTGGGGCTTTCCGCCACCGGCTATGGCTTTCTCCTCTCCGCCGTGGGGTTTGGGGCCTTGGGGGCGGCCTTGGTCATGGCCTTCACGGGGCGGCCGAGGCCCATGCGCCTCCTCCTTGGGGTCTTCGCCCTGGCCTTGGCCCACCTGGGGCTTTTCCTTCCCCACCCCACCTGGGTCCCCCTATTCCTCGCCCTGGGAGGGTTTGGCATGATCTCCGTCCTCATCAACGCCAACACCCTGGTGCAGCTTTCCGTGCCCGACCGCCTAAGGGGCCGGGTCATGGCGGTGTACAGCCTGGTGATGCTGGGCACGGGGCCCTTGGGGGCCTACCTCACGGGCCTCCTCTTTGAGCTTCTGGGGGGGCGGGCGGCGGCCCTTCTTTTGGGAAGCGCCGTGCTCCTGGTGGGCCTCTACCAGCTTCGGGCTTGGCCTACGGGGTCCAGTCCTCCGGCCTAGGGCCGAGGCCGAGCCGCCAGGCCACGCCCTGGGCCACCCTTTCCCCCGCCCGGCCATCCCCGTAGGGGTTTTTGGCCTTTCGCATCTCTGCAAGGGCCTCGGGGTCTTCCAGAAGCCCTGCCACCGCGCGGTAAACCCTTTCGGGGTCCGTGCCGGCCAGTTTGAGGATGCCCGCCTCGAGGCCTTCAGGCCTTTCCGTGACGTTCCTCAAGACCACCACCGGCACCCCTAAAGCCGCCCCCTCCTCCTGCAGGCCCCCTGAGTCCGTGACCAAGAGGAGGCTTTCCTTCATCAAAGCCGCCATGGGCCCATACTCCAGGGGGTCCAGGAGGACGAAGTTCTTCACGCCCTTGAGTACGGGGAAGACCGCCTCCCGCACCACGGGGTTCAGGTGCACGGGGTAGACGAAGGTGAGGTGGGGGAAGGCCTCCGCCACCCGCCTCAGGGCCCGGGCCAGCTCGGAAAGGATGGGCCAGTTCTCCCGGCGGTGCATGGTCACGGTGACGTAGGGCCCCGGGGGAAGCCCTTGGGGAAGCCTCCCTAGCCGGGCCGCCAAGAGGACGGCGTCCACCCCGGTTTGGCCCGTGACCAGAATGCCTTCCTCCCGCTTCCCCTCCCTCAGGAGGTTGGCCTTGGCCAGGGGCGTGGGGGCGAAGTCCAGGTCGGTGAGGACGTCCGTGAGGCGGCGGTTCGCCTCCTCGGGGAAGGGCTCTTTGAGGTTGCCGCTCCTTAGCCCTGCCTCCACGTGGCCCACGGGGATGCCTTCCAGAAAGGCGGCCCAGGCCACGGCGAAGGTGGTGAGGGTATCCCCGTGCACCAAGACGTAGTCCGCCCGCATTTCCTTTAGGGCCCTGGCCGCCTGGGGGAGGATCCGAGCCGCCAGGTCGGGGAGGGCCTGGCGCTCCTGCATCACGTCCAGGTTCCGGTCCTCTTGGATGCCGAAGAGGCTTAGGGCTTGCCGCAGTTGCTCCCGGTGCTGGCCCGTGAGGAGGACGAGGGGAGTGAGGTGGGGGAGGGCCTTGAGGGCCAGGTACACGGGGGCCATCTTGGTGGCCTCGGGCCGGGTACCGAAGGCGAGGACCACCCGCTTCATTGTTCCCTCCATAGCGCCCGAAGCCGGCGGTAGGTGACCCAGGCAAGGCCGAGGAGGGTGGCGAGGAGGCTCGCCCCGATGGCTTCCCAGGGCATGTTGAGGTAGCGCATGGCCGCCAGGTTGAAAAGGAGGGCCACCCCCCAGAGGGCGAAGGCCACCCGCCTTTGGGAAAGCCCGCGGGCGAGGAGGTGGTGGTGGAGGTGGTCCTTGCCCGGGGTGGAGAGGGGGTTCTGCCCCCTCAGGAGCCTTCGCACCACCACCTGGGTGGTGTCCAGGATGGGGAGGAGGAGGAAAAGCGCAGGGGGAAGGAGGCCCAGGAAGGTGGTGAGCTTCAGGTTGCCCAGGAGGGCGGTGGCCGCCAGGGTGTAGCCCAGGAAGTAGGCCCCGGCGTCCCCCAGGATGATGCGGCTTGGGTGGAGGTTGTGCCGCAGGAAGCCTAAAGCGGCCCCGGCCAGGGCGGCGAGGACCAGGGTGCCCGCGGCCCAGAAGGGATACTGGGCGGAGACGAAGAGGAGGCTAACGGCGCTGATGTAGGCGATGCCCCCGGCGAGGCCGTCCAGACCGTCCATGAGGTTTAGGGCGTTGGTGATGCCCACCACCCAAAGCCAGGTGAGGAAAACCCCCAAGGCCGGGTCCAGGGGGGTGCCGAAGGCGGCCTCAAAGCGCACGCCCACGGCCATGAGGAGGAGGGCGGCCAGGGTTTGCACGAAGAGGCGGAAGAGGGGAGGGAGGCCGAACTGGTCGTCAATGAAGCCCACCAGGACAAGCCAGGCCCCGCCCAGGAGGATGGCGAGGACCTGGATCAGGACGCTTTCCACCAGGATGGGCCGGAGGAAGGCCGCCGCCACCAGGGCCAGCACCACCCCGGCGTAGACGGCAAGCCCCCCGGCGTTGGGCAAAGGCTCCCGGTTGAGGCGCCGCTCGTTGGGCTGGTCCGCCCAGCCCACCTTGAGGGCGAAGCGGCGCACGTGGGGCAGGAAGCGCCAGGTGAAGAAGAGGGCGAGGAGGAAGGCGAAGGCCACGGAAAGCCACCCCGTGCCCCCGGGGTCGGCCACGCCGATGCGCTTCAGGAGCTCGGTCATTTGGTCCCGTAGATGCGGTCCCCGGCGTCCCCTAGGCCAGGGACGATGTAGCCGTGCTCGTTGAGCCTTTCGTCAATGGCCGCCACCACCACCTCGGTGTCGGGGTGGTCCTGGGCGATGCGCTCAAGCCCCTCGGGGGCGGCGATGAGGCACATGAGCTTGATGCCCTTGGCCCCCTTCTCCTTGAGGAGGGTGAGGGCGTGGCTGGCGCTACCCCCGGTGGCCAGCATGGGGTCTAAGAGGAAGACCCGGCGCTCGGCGATGTCCGGGGGAAGCTTGGCGTAGTACTGCACGGGCTTTAGGGACTCGGGGTCGCGGTAGAGCCCGATGTGCCCCACCCGGGCGTGGGGGACGAGCTTTAGGATGCCCTCCACCATGACAAGCCCCGCCCGGAGGATGGCCACCAGGGCGAGCTTTTTGCCGGAGAGCACCTTGACCCGGGCCGTGGCCACGGGGGTTTCCACGGTGGTTTCCGTAAGCTCCAGGTCCCGCATGGCCTCGTAGGCCATGAGGAGGGAAAGCTCCTCGGCGAGTTCCCGGAAGTCCTTGGGGCCCGTGCGCTTGTCCCTAAGGTGGGCCAGCTTGTGCTGGACCAGGGGATGGTCCACTAGGGTGACCTTCATCCGGAAAAGCCTAACACGCCTTTCCCCGGTTGAAAAAGTCCCGGAAGAAGCTTAGGGCCTTGGGGAGTTTCTCCCGTAGGGCCTCGAGGAAGCCTTCGGGGTACTTGGTCCTAAACCAGTGGAGGTCGTGGAGGTAGGTGAGGGGAACGTAGAAGGCGAGCCTTTCCCGCACCTCGGCGGGGTAAAAGCGGGCGATGCGAAGGAGGGCCTCCCGGGCGGCCTCTTCCCCCAGGAGGTCCAGGCTTCCCGTCTTGAGGAGGGCCAGGTCGCGGGCGGGGTCGTCGCCCCCGGAGCGCACCCAGTCCACCAGGAGGACCTCGGGGCCCTCTTCCTGAGGGGCCTTCACCAGGAGGTTCCCCGCCCAGGCGTCCCGGTGGCAGAAGCGCCTTTCCACCCCTGCCGCCAGGCCCACCTCCCGCTTGAGGCGCTGGATGAGGTCCAGGGCCTCGGGAATACCGTGGAGGCTTTCCGCAAAGCGCTCTAGCCTTGCTAAAAGCTCCGCCTCCTCCACGTACCCGGGCTCGGGGAGGCGGTGGAGGGAGAGGAAGAGGTGGGCGAGGGCGGCCAGGGTCTTGGGGGTGAAGGCCTCGGGGGAGAAGGGCCTGCCGGGAAAGCGGCGGGTGATGAGGACCCCGTGGCCCTCCACCTCCGCCACCCCCAGGACGAAGCTTCCCAGGCCCGCCCGGGCCATGCGGCGGGCCTCGAGGGCGGCGAGGTGCGCCTCTTCGGGGCGGTAGACCTTGTAGACCCTTGCCCCGTCCCCGTACACCCGGGCCTCAAACCCCCCTAAGGGGGTGAGGTGGGGGAGGGTTTCGGGGGAGAGGAAGCCCTTCAGGGCGGAAAGCGCCACGGGGCTTATTCTAAGGCCGTGGAGCTCCTTAGGCCCGAGGCCACGGTCCTCTCCTTGGGGGATAGGGTCCTCTCCTTTGACCGGGAGGGGCGGCTTTACCACTACTTCCGCCAGGGGGTGACCTACAAGCGGGCCCTGGACGGAAGCCTCCACCTGCGCTACCGGGAAGGAGAGAGGCGGAGGCAGACGCTTCCCCCGGAGGAGGCCCTCAGGGTCTACGGGGAAGCCCTGGCCTTGGCGGAGGCCCACCTCCAAGACCCTAAAAGGCGCCAGGAGGTCCTCCGCTGGACCCCGGAGGGCCTCCTGGACCCTAGGCCGTACCGGGAGGCCTACGCCTGGCCCGTCAGCATCCTGCCCCCCGACGCCTACCTCGCTGTGGTCCTCCAGGCCACCACGGGCTGCACCTGGAACCGCTGCGCCTTCTGTAGCTTTTACCAGGACCGCCCCTTCCAGGTGCGGGAGCCAAAGGCCTTCCAGGACCACATCGCCCGGGTAAAGGCCCTCTTGGGGGAGGGGCTTCGCCTGAGGAGGGGGGTTTTCCTGGCGGACGGGAACGCCTTGGCCCTAAAGGACCCCCTCCTTCCCCTTTTGGAGGCGGCGGGGCGGGCGTTTCCGGGGGAGCCCATCCTCGGCTTTCTGGACCTCTTCACGGGGATTAAGAAGGAGGCCTCCTGGTGGGAAAGGCTTCGGGCCCTGGGCCTGAGGCGGGTCTACCTGGGCCTGGAAACGGGCCACGCCCCCCTCCTCGCCCTCCTCCGCAAGCCCGGCCACCCCCGGGAGGCCTTGCCCCTGGTGCGGGCCTTGAAGGGGGCGGGGCTTGGCGTGGGGGTGATCCTCATGGTGGGGGCCGGGGGGAGGCCCTTCGCCGAGGCCCACTTCCGGGAGAGCCTCGCCCTCCTCGCCGAGCTCCCCTTGGACCGGGAGGATATCGTCTACCTATCCCCTTTCCAGGAAACCCCAAAGACCCCCTACGCCGCCTTGGGTTTAGAGCCCCTCCCGGACGTGGAAGGGGAGCTTAAGGCCTGGGCGGAGGCCGTCCGGCGCCTGGGCCTCAGGGCGAGCCGGTACGATATCCGGGAGTTCCTCTACTGAACCTCTATCTCCCCGGGTTCTGCTTGGAAGCCCACCGCCTTGTGGGTGCCGTCGCAGAAGGGCTTGCTCCCGGAGTGGCCGCAGCGGCAGAGGGCGAGCTTGGCCCTTTCTAGCTTTCTTTCTTCGCCATTGAGGCGGAAGGAGGTTCCCTCGGGCAGGTCCAGGACGTAAGGCCCGTTTTCCCGGAAGCGGAGGCGCATGGCCCTAGGATACCCCGTATAGTGGGGGTATGCGCTGCCCGCAAAACGCTCAAGAGGGGCTTCCCGTACCCCTAAAGACGGTGAAGAACTTCCTCACGGGAAAGGCCCTGGCCCGCCTGGACCCGGGTGCGGCGCACTACCTCTGCCAGGACCCGGCCTGCCCCGTGGTCTACTTCGGGGCGGAAGGGGTGTACACCCTGGAGGAGGTGCGCTTCCCCGTGTACGATAAGGGGGCTTCCCTGGTGTGCTACTGCTTTGACTGGACCCGGGAGGCCCTCGAGGAGGCCCTTTCATCCGAGCGGGACCCGGTGGCGGAGGTGGAGGCGGGGGTGCGGGCCAAGCGGTGCGCCTGCGACCTGCGCAACCCCCGGGGCAGGTGCTGCCTGTCCCTCCTGAGGGCGGAGGTGGCGAGGCTTGGGGCTTCTTCCCCTCGAGGCCGCCGTTCTTGAGCGCCTAAAGGCCCTGGCCCCGGAGGACCCCTTGGTCCTGGCGGTCTCTGGGGGCGGGGACTCCGTGGCCCTCGCCCACCTGGTCCACCGCCTGGGGCGAAGGGGGGTGGTGGCCCACCTGGACCACGGCCTGAGGCCCGAAAGCGCCGAGGACCTGGCCTTCGTGCGCGCCCTAGCCGGGAGGCTTGGCTTTCCCTTCTTCGCCGAGCGGGTGGAGGTGGGGCGGATCGCCAGGGAAAGGGGCGAGAACCTGGAGGCCTTGGCCCGGGAGGTGCGCTACGCCTTCCTCCACCGGGTGGCCAAGGCGGTGGGGGCCAAGGCCATCCTCACCGCCCATACCCTGGACGACCAGGCGGAAACCGTTCTCCTCAAGCTCCTCCAGGGCACGGCCCGGGGGCTTGGCATCCGGGAGAAGGAGGGCCTGGTGGTGCGGCCCCTCCTTCCCTTCCCCCGGGAGGCCCTCCGGGACTACCTGGGGTCCTTGGGGGAGGCCTGGCGGGAAGACCCCACCAACCAAGACCCCACCTGGGACCGGAACTACCTGCGCCTGGCCGTCTTTCCCCTGCTTTTGGAGCGCTTTCCCCGGGCCCGGGAGGCCCTGGACCGCTTTGCCCGGGCCCAGGAGGCGGAGGACGCCCACCTGGAGAGGGAGGCCAGGGCGCGCCTCCTTCCTGATCCCCGCTTCTTCGTCCCCGCCTACCGGGCGGCCCCCCTCCTCCACGCCCCCCCCGCCCTCCGCCGCCGGGCGCTCCGCCAGGTGTTGGAGGGGCTTTCCCTCCGCCCGGAAGCCCGGCTCATCGCCCTCCTGGAAGGGGCTTTGGCCGGGAGGCCCGCCACCCTGCCGGAGGGCTTCCTCGCCCGCCGCAAGGGGGGAACGCTTTTCCTCATCCCTCCTTCGCCCAAGCTTCCTCTTCCCCCGGGCTTCCGCCTTCCTGCGCCAGGAGACTACCTGGAGATGCCCTATGGGAGGAAGCGCCTAAGGGACTTCCTGGCGGAAAAGGGGGTGCCCAAGGAGCTCAAGGGCCTCTGGCCCGTGCGGGCGGAGGGAAGCCGGGTGGTGGAGGTCCTAGGCTTTTACCCCATGGGGGAGGAGGAGCGCCGCATGGGCCAGGCCCTGGCGGAGGCCAAGGCGGCCCTGGCCCAGGGGGAGGTGCCCGTGGGGGCGGTCCTGGTGGTGGGGGATAGGCTTTACCGGGCCCACAACCTTGTGGAGGCGGAGGGCGACCCCACGGCCCACGCCGAGATGCTCCTCCTCCGGCAGGCGGGCAAGGAGGCCCGGGGGGGGCGGGTGTACGTGACCCTCGAGCCCTGCCTCATGTGCCAGCACGCCCTAACCCAGGCGGGGGTGGAGGTGGTCTACGGGGCGGAGAACCTGAAGGAGGGGGCCCTCACCCGGTTTGGTCAACGGGGAAGGGTCCTGGGTGGCGTGCGGGAAGGGGAGTGTGCTAAGCTCTTAAGGGACTTCTTCGCCCGGCTCAGGGAGGGGTGCCGGAGCGGTTGAACGGGCCGGTCTCGAAAACCGGTAGGCCCCGCAAGGGGCCTCGCGGGTTCGAATCCCGCCCCCTCCGCCAAAGGCGGCCTTCGGGCCGCCCTTTTATATCCCCCATTTGGGGGATGCGCCTCCCATGGCTTAGGCTCTAGGATGCTTACAGAAAGGGAGGTGTGAGTGAACGCAAGAGGACTTAGCTTGGTGGAGCTCGTGGTGCTCCTTGCCATCCTGGCGGTGGTCTTGGCCCTGGGGGCCTTGAACGGGCGCAGGACCCTTTTGGGCCAGGAGCATGCGGCTTTTCTTAACACCCTGCAAAACGTCTTCTGGCAAGGGGCCACCGAGGCGGCGAGCCGAGGGGAAAACCTCACCCTAGAGCGCAACGGGAACCGCCTGGAGTTGAAGCGGGGTTCCACGGTCCTTCGCGCTTGGGATATACCCCAGGGTGTGACCCTATCCCTTGGGAATGGGGCTATTGCCCGGTTTACCCCTCCCGGAAAGGTCCAGAACCCTCAAGGACAACCCCTTTCCCAAGCCCTGACGTTTACCGCCTCGGTGGGTGGGCGGACCTACACGTACACCATCTCCCTGATTGGGGAGGCCAAGAGGGTGCCATGAGAAGAGGTGTTTTAGGGCTCACCTTGCTGGAAGTGCTCATTGCCCTTTCCATCCTGGCCTTGGTCTTGTTGGCCTTTAACGCCGTTTTGGTATCCAGCCTTAGGCAGACCTCCGTTTCGGGTGCCCGGACCCAAGCGGTGCAGGTCCTTAACTACCTGGGCCGGAGGATCGTGGGGGGGGATACCTTTCTCCTGGCTGGCGCCACGCCCATCGTGTACGGGTACGGGGAGCTTCGGCAAACCTTCCCCGATCTTCCCCAGGAGGCCCGCTTTGCCAACCCGGACCTATACCGGGTGGAGATTGCCAATGTGGGAACGCCAAGCTGGGCCAATGCCTTGGGTGTGAGCGTGAACGAGTACCGCATCCGGGTGTGCTGGCGGCAAGGCGGGCAGGAGCACTGCACGGAAGCCCGTACCTTTTCGGCCCCGCCTTCCGGTTCAGGTTCCTCGTCTCCCCCTCTGGAGGGCATTAACTGACAGGAGGAAGCCATGGGAAGGAAAACCGGTTTCACGCTTTTAGAGCTCCTCCTTGCCCTGGTCATTCTAGCCACGGTGATGGCCATCGCCTACGGCGGAATGGTCCAGTTCATGGGGTTTCGTTCGGACCTGGACGCTGCCGCAAGCCTCCAAGCTAAGCTTCGGCGCATCGTGGAGGTGTTTACCCAAGACTTGCGTAGCGCCGTGTTTGGCGGATTGGCCTCCACCCCGTATCCCTCGGGAGAGGGGAGTATCTCCTTCGCCCTCATTGATGGGGGAGCAGGGTATCCCGTTTTGCCCCATGACAGCGGAGGCAACAATAGCTTCAAACAAGCTGCGGAGGCTAAGATCCTCGTGCTAGCAAGCCAGGCTTCGGCTATAGGGATTTCCCCTGGGGACCACGTCCTGATGGTCAACGCCAATGGGGATGGGGTTATCCTTCCGGTTACAGGGGTAAACGCTGTGGGGGGACAGCCCAACCGTTGGCACGTGGTTCATGCCGGGTGCGGCAACACCATTGATTACACGCCCAACACGCTTCTTTTCCGGGTGCGCACCCTGGGGTTTAAATACAACGCCTCCACGAAAGAGCTCCTTTACCGGGAGGGCTCGGGCGGAGAAATCCCAGTGGCTTTCAACCTGAGCCGCTTTGCGATCCAGTATGTTTACGAGGCAGGCCAAGGAGATGTCCTGGTGAACCCGGGGAGCTATAGCTATGCCAACCCCACGGGCACGCCACCGTACCAGGTTACGCAAAACAGCAAAACCTACACCCTGAGGCGCCTCTCCTTGGTGTTGGGTGCAGAGATGCTTTCCCGCGGCCGTCCCGTGGACCGGGTGTACACGAGCCAAGTGGAGCTCTCCTCTAACACCCAGTACCAGGTGCGGCGCATTCTGCCTTGCCAATAAAGGGGGAGAGGGTATGCGGCAAAGAGGCATCGCTTTGGTTATCGCCCTGGCTACCGTTTTGGTGGTTTCGGGAATAGGCACCTTGCTTTTCCTGCGTACCTTGGGCGAGATTCGCCATAGCGGCCAGGATCAAGGGATCGTCCAGACCCTGATGCTAGCCCGGGGTGCTGCGAACACAGGGGGAACCTTCTTAAGCACCACGGCCCGGGACCGTTTGAGCGCCATTGTGCGGAGCACCGCCAGCACCACGGACTGCTGGGCCTATGGGGGGAGCAGCAACTGTCAAACGGGCTCCAATCCCGATCCCGTGGCCGTGGCCCAGGCCTTAGCGCAGGTGGCCTTGCAGTTCCAAACGCAGGTGGATGGCTACCTGTGTCCTGGGGGGACGCCGCGGAACCTGGCTCCTTCCGGTCTGAACGCCACGGTGACCCTAAGGGTCCACTTCACCGCAAGCGCCTGTGGGCAAAGCCTTCCGCCCAATACCCGCCTCCCCGAGGGGCGTTTTGTAGAGGGGGCCCCGCGGGGTGTAGGGAGCGGGGCATCCCAGACCTATGCCCTTCCCTTCGTCATGGTGGCGGAGGCGGGGCTTGGGCCTTACCGCCGCAACATCGTCTTGCAGGGGGAGTACCGGTTTGTTGTGGGGCGGGCAAGTTTTGCTAGGTGGGCGCTTTTTACCCACATCCATACCCTGCCAAACGGCACGGACGTGTGGTTTACGGACCGTACGCTTTTTGATGGCCCTGTCCACACCAACAATCACTTCCGCTTCTACCGCCAGCCTTGGTTTGGGGGTGAGGTGACGAGCGCAGGGTGCACCAACCCGGGGGATAGTGGTTGCAGCGGCCAGACCAGGCCTGGGGCCTATTTCTATGGCGTTAACGGAGGGAACCTCGTGCGTGCAAGCGATATGCAACCCTCCGCTAACGCCCCTTCCTACCGGAACACCTACGGCACCCACGCTCCCCAGTTTGCGGCGGGGGTGGACTGGAACGCTCCCTTTATTCCCTTGCCCCAGAACAACCAGGACCAGAGGAGCGCGGCGCAAAGCGCTGGTCTGTACTTCCAGCGCACCATTACCAGCCTGGAGCTCAGGCGGGTGTGTGTGAACGAGGCCACCGGCCTCGAGGTGCCTTGCAGCCTGCCTCTCCCCGTGGGGGTGACCAAGTACCAGTACATTACCGTGACCTATTGTCAGAATAACAACTGCAATCAGACCAAAACGGAAAAGTACCGCTACGGGGAGGACCGGAAGCTTTACCAGGAGGTTGCCCAGGGCCAGACGACCACCTGGCAGGCCGTGCAACGGAACGGAAGCGACGTGTACTTCAACGGGGTGATCTTTAGCGATGGGGCGATCCAGAGCCTGCGGGGTCCCCAGAGGACTAGCCCCAACGATCCGAGCACGGCAGGCCCTGCCCTTGCGGAGTTTGCCCAGATCACCGTGGCGGCCACGGGCACCATTCAGATTACCGGCGACCTCAAGTACGAAACCCCCCCTTGCTCCGGGGTGCCTACCCGGAACGTGGACGGCACGGTAACCCCTGCTACCTGCGACAACCTCAACGCGCGGAATGTCCTTGGCGTCTACAGCCAGGATGGTGATGTACTCATAGACAAAGATGCCCCTCGCAACCTACACATCCACGGTTCTCTCATGAGCGCCAAGGGGGTGGTGGCGGTGGAGAACTATAACTCCATCTCGGAAAAGGGGAACGTTTACCTTATTGGGGGCATCATCCAAAAGTACTACGGAGCTTTCGGAACCTTTAATGCACAGACCGGTCAGAATTCCACGGGCTACGGACGGGCTTTCACCTACGACCGCCGTTTCCTTCAGGGCGTGGCCCCGCCCTTCTTCCCCACCACGGGGCAGGACCAGGTGACGGGGGTAGCGGTCTTTAGCTACGGGCAGCGGGAACAGGTCTACTGAGCGGTGGGGATTAGCTGGAACCCCCACCTTCCCCCCAGGACCCCCAGGGCCGCTAGGCGGTTTTCCACCTCCTCCCTGCCCTGGGGAAGCCCTTTCAGGAGAAGGTAGAGAAGGCTTACCATCTCCCCCACCACCACGTGGCCGTAGCGCCTTTCCTCCTCTTCCCAAAGAAGCTCCATTTTGCGGTGGGCCATGCGCCAGGGAGTGGGGAGGAAGTGCCCCTTGGGGGTCTTTGCTTCGGGGGCGCAGAGGGCGGGGTCGCCGGCGGTGAGGAGGCCCCGGCAGGCCAGGGGCCTATGGGGATAGACCCCGCAAAGCCCCTCCTCCAGGAAGGGGCAGGGGGTGCGGCTTCGGAAGAAGCGGCTTGGGAAGTCCTCCTCGTCCTTTCCCTGGGCCAGGAGGGCGAGGCGCCGCTTCCCTTCCCGCAGGACCCGGTTTTTCTGCGCTTCCGTGAGGTGGGGGAGGAGGGCTTCGCCCTCGAGGCGGGAAAGGGTCACGAGGCCGAAGCAACAGGCAAAGCACCCCGCCCGGCAGGAGGGCTTGAGGCCCTTTTTCGCCAGGTAGTCGGCGAGGTCTAGGTCCAGGGCGTGCCAGGCTTCCTCTGGGGTCATCGCCTTAGGCGGTAGAGCCCCTTCCGGGGGTCAAAGGGGCAGGCGCGGAAGGCCACGTGGGGGCAGAAGCGCCGATACCGGCGCACCTCCTCCGCCAGGCCCCGGGGGAGGCCGCACCTGGGGCAGCGGGCGGGCCGCCTGGGCCATAGGAGGTAGGCGAGAAGGAGGAGCCCCAAAAGGGCCAAAGGCTCCATGCCTTCAGTCTAGCGGGGTAAACTGGGGCCATGCCCGCACCCTTCTTGGAACCCCTGGTGCCCGGGGTCTCCCCGGCCGTGTCCGCTTGGATTAGGGGCTTGGAGGAGGTTGCCTTGCACCTGGAGAAGTGGGCCTTTGACCTCCCGGAGGAGGCCTTCTGGTGGCGGCCCAAGGAGGGGGCCAACCCCATCGGCGGCCTGGTGCGCCACATCACCGGAAGCTCCTTGCGCCTAGGGGCCTACGCCCTAGGCCTTCCCCTCCCCGAGTGGGCCAAGCGGGGCCGGGAGTGGGAGCTTCAGGGGGAGGCGGAGCCAAAAGCGGCGGTGGTGGCCCGTTTTAAGGAAGCCTGGGAGGTCCTCCTCACCGCCTTCAAGGGGGTCAAGGAGGAGGCCCTGGCCGAGGAGGTCGCCGTGGGCCACCTGGGGGTGAGGGCCCCCAGGGCCCATGTCCTCCACCACCTGGTGGAGCACGCCCAGCACCACGCCGGCCAGGTCATCTACGCCCGCAAGCTCCTCTAGGGCGTTTGCCCCCTACCCTTGGGCGTAAGATGGAGGCATGGAACGCGTTGGCCTGCGCGCGGCGCCCAAGCTCACCTTGAAGGCCCTGGAGGAGGCCCTAAGGGGGGTTCGCCTTCCCGAGGCCAAGGTCTACCTCATCACCGACTGGCAGGACCGGAGGGATAGGGCCCGCTATGCCCTCCTCATCCACGGGGGAAAGAAGGACCTCCTCACCCCCGACGCCTTCGGCCCCGCCTTTCCCGGGGGAGAGGAGGCCTTGGCGGAGCTCATGGCCCTCCTCCTAAAGGGAGGGGCGCGGAGGTTCTACGAGGCCGTGGTCTCCCCGGGGGAGATGACGGCCCTTTTGGACCTGCCCCCCGAGGTGCTCGTCCAGCGGGTTTTGGCCATCGCCAACCCCACGGACCCCGGCATCTACCTACGACAAGTGGCCTAGCAACCTTCTTCACAAAAGGGGGCTGTGGCCTGCGGTAGGTTGGAGCCCGGAGGTGCTCTATGCGTGCCGTGGTGCTTAGGGGTTTTGGTGGCCTGGACATGCTAGAGGAAGGGGACCTGCCTGTGCCCGAGCCGGGACCTGGGGAGGTCCTGGTGAAGAACCTCGCCGTGGCCGTGAACCCCGTGGACGCCAAGATCCGGGCAGCGGGGCGTTGGGCAGGGGTGGAGCCTCCCTTCGTGCTGGGCTACGATGCCGCGGGGGTGGTGGCTAAGGTGGGCCCTGGGGTGAAGGACCTCAAGGAGGGCGATGAGGTTTACTACACCCCGGAGATCTTCGGCAATCCCCACGGGACGTATGCGGAGTTCACCCCGGTGCCGGCTGGCCTCGTGGCGAGGAAACCCAAGAACCTCTCCTTTGCCGAGGCGGCGGCCATACCCTTGGCCGGAGGAACCGCCTGGGAAGCGGTGGTGCGCCGTTTGGCGGTGCGCCCCGGGGAAACGGTGCTCGTCATGGGGGGCGCCGGGGGCGTGGGCTCCTTCGCCGTTCAGTTTGCCAAGGCTGCTGGGGCCTTCGTCATCGCCACGGCGAGCCAGGAGAACCTCCCTGTGTTAAGGGAACTCGGGGCGGATCTTGCCCTAGACTACCGGGGCGCTTGGCAGGAGGAGGTGCTCCGGGCCACGGAGGGCCTAGGCGTGGATGCCGCCTTTGAAACGGCGGGGGAGAACCTGGTGGAGCGGGTCATCCCCGTGGTGCGCCCCTTTGGCCGCATCGCCACCATCCTCCCTCCCCAGGGGAACCTGTCTGGTCTATATACCAAAAACCAAACCCTCTATGGGGTTTTCCTCACCCGGGAGCGCAAGCGGCTTGAGGAGATGCGCCCCCTCTTTGAGCGGGGCCAGGCCAAGCCCCTTCTGGCCGAGGTCTTGCCCTTTACCCTGGAAAACCTGCGCAAGGCCCATGCCCGCATGGATTCGGGCCACGGGCGCGGGAAGATCGTGCTGACCTTCTAGGCGTAGCGGACCTTGAGAAGCGCCGCCTCCTCCGCCAAAAAGGGGAGGCGGCTTAGGTCTACCCCCGTGGCGAAGCCCCTTTCTTCCAGGAAGGGCAGGACCCTTTCCGTGGGCAGGTTGCCCACGAGCTCGTCCCCGGCGAAGGGGCACCCCCCCACCCCCGCCAGGGCTCCTTCCAGCCAATAGACCCCCGCCTCTAAGACCGCCTCCACCTTGGCCAAGACCCCCTCGGGCCGGGCGTGGAGGTGGGCCCCAAGCCCCTCGGGGCCGAAGCGCTCCACGGCCCGGCTCAGCACCGCGAAGACCCGCTCGGCGTCCGCCACCCCGTAGGTGTCCGCCAGGGCGATCTCCTTTACGCCCAGGTCCCTTAGCCGGGCGATGGCCTCGAGGACCCCCTCCACGCTCCAAGGGTCCCCGTAGGGGTTGCCGAAGGCCATGGAGAGGTAGACCACGAGGCCAAGCCGCCCCCTTACCGCCTCCACCATCCCCGCCACCAAGGGCCAGGACTCGGCGATGGAGCGGTTCGTGTTCTTGCGCTGGAAAGTTTCCGAAAGGGAGAAGGGGTAGCCCACGTGGGTGAGGTTTTCCGCCCCCAGGGCCCTCTCCAGGCCCTTTTCGTTGGCCACGATGGCCAGGTAGGTGCGCCCCTCTGGGGGAGGAAGCGCCTTGAGCACCTCCTCGGCGTCCTGCATCTGGGGCACCCACTTGGGGGAGACGAAGCTGGTGAGGTCCAGATGGCGGAAGCCCGCCTCCAAAAGCTTCCTCAAGAAGGCCACCTTCTCCTCGGTGGGGATGAAGCGGGCAAAGCCCTGCCAGGCGTCGCGGGGGCATTCCACCCACTTGGCCTTCATACCTGGAACACCCCCACCCTAAAAGGCTCCCTCTCCGGGTTCAGGGCGCAGGCCTCGAGGGCCTTGATAAGCCACTTCCGCGTTTCGTGGGGGAAGATCACCCCGTCCACCCAAAGCCTGGCGGCGGCGTACCGGGGGTCTAGGGTTTCCTCGTAGCGCCCCTTGATGCGCTCGTAGAGCTCCCTTAGCTCCTCGTCCGAGGGCGCTTGGCCTTGGCGCTTGAGCTTTTCCACCTCCAACTCCAAGAGGGTCTTGGCCGCCTGGGCCCCGCCCATCACGGCGTACTTGGCGCTGGGCCAGGCGAAGAGGAAGCGGGGGGCGTAGGCCTTCCCCGCCAGGGCGTAGTTCCCCGCCCCGAAGGAGCCCCCGAGGATCAGGGTGATCTTGGGCACCACGGAGTTGGAGACGGCGTTGACGAGCTTAGCCCCCCGGCGGATAATTCCCGCCTGCTCCGCCTCCTTGCCCACCATGAAGCCCGTGACGTCCTGAAGGAAGAGGAGGGGGATGCCCATCTGGTTGACCTCGAGGATAAACCGCGCCGCCTTGTCCGCCGCCTCGGGGTAGATGACCCCGCCCACCTCAATCCGCCCCTTCTTTTTGAGGACCAGGCGCTGGTTCCCCACAATCCCCACGGGGAAGCCCCCGATGCGGGCGAAGCCCGTGACCAGGGTCTCCCCGTAGTGCGCCTTGTACTCCAAAAACTCCGAGCCGTCCACGATCCGGGCGATCACCTCCCTTAGGTCGTAGGGCCTAGCGCCATCGGGGGAGATGAGGCCGTAGAGGTCCTCTATGGGGTAGAGGGGCTCCCGCACCTCCTTCCGCTCCTCGGCCCAGGGGGCGAGCCGGGGGGGCGGGTAGAGGGCGGCAAGGGCCCGGATGCGTTCTATAGCGGCCTCGTCCGTGGGCTCGTAGAAGTCCACGGTGCCCGAGACCTCCGCGTGCATCCTTGCCCCCCCAAGCTCCTCCGAGGACACCTCCTGCCCGATGGCCGCCTTCACCAGGGCGGGACCCGCCAGGTAGAGCCCGCTCCCCTCCGTCATGATGAGGACATCCGTCATCACGGGAAGGTAGGCCCCCCCGGCCACGCAGTTGCCCATGATGGCCGAGATCTGCGGGATGCCCAGGGCGGACATGCGGGCGTTAAGGTAGAAGATGCGCCCGAAGTCGTCCTGATCGGGGAAGACCTCGTCCTGTAGGGGCAGGAAGACCCCGGCGGAGTCCACCAGATAGACCGTGGGGATGCGGTTTTCCAAGGCGATGGTCTGGGCCCGGATCACCTTCTTGGCGGTGATGGGGAAGAAGGCCCCCGCCTTCACCGTGGCGTCGTTGGCGATGATCATCCAGTCCCGGCCGGCGATGCGGCCTAGACCGGTGATGACCCCGCCCGCAGGGGCCCCGCCCCACTCCTCGTACAGGCCGTAGCCGGCGAAGGCCATGAGCTCGTAGAACTCCGTGCCCGGGTCTATGAGCCTTTGGATGCGCTCCCGGGCGGTGAGGCGGCCCTTTTGGTGCTGCCGCTCAATGGCCTTCGGGCCCCCGCCTTGGCGTACCCTCTCCAGGCTTTCCCTAAAGTCCCGCACCAGGGCCACCCAGGCGTCCTTGTTGGCCTTGAAGGCGGGGTTTTCCCGGTCCTCGGGGCGGAGGGCGGTTTCCAGCATGGCTTGAGTATAACGCTTTTTCGCCTAGGAGGAAAAAAGCGTGCCTTCCGGGGGTGGGGGGCAGGGGAGGCCCTTTCGCTTTGCCTCCTCCGCCCGGCGCCGGGCCTCCCGGTCCACCCGCTCGTTTTCCGGGTGGCCGGCGTGGCCCTTCACCCAGTGGAAGCGCACCCGGTGGGGGGCCATGGCCTCGAGGAGGGCCCGCCACAGGTCTTGGTTTTTTACTGGCCCGCCCTCCGCCTTCCGCCAGCCGTTTCTCCGCCACCTTTCCAACCAGCCTTCGGTGAAGGCCTTTTGGAGGTACTGGCTATCCGTGTAGAGGTCCACCTCGCAGGGCTCCTTAAGCGCCAGGAGGCCCTCCACCGCCGCCTTGAGCTCCATGCGGTTGTTGGTGGTGCAAGGTTCTCCCCCCGAAAGGAGTTTCTCCCGGCTTCCATAACGGAGGAGAGCCGCCCACCCTCCAGGCCCCGGGTTGCCCAAGGAGGCCCCGTCGGTGAAAAGCGCCACCCGTTTCACGTCCTCACTATGCCTCTTGGGTCTGGCGCAGCTCCTTCGGGGCGGGGATGCCCCCGGTGAGGAGGGTGTAGGCGGCGGCGAGGGAGACGCCAAGCCCGGCCAGGAGGAAGACCGTGGGGGCGCCCAAGGGGCCTTCCAGGGCCCCGCCCAGCATGGTGCCCAGGAGCACGGCGGCGTTCATCACGGCGCCGAAGGCGGCGAAGATCCGCCCCCGCAGCTCCTGAGGGGTGTTGAGCTGCAGGATGGAGCGGGCGGGGACGATGAAGGCCATGTTGAGGAACCCTCCCACGAAGAAGGCCACCAAGACCCAGGCGAAGACGGGGACGAGGCCCACGGAGGCCTCAAAAAGGCCGAAGAGCAAGAGGGCCATGAGGAAAAGCCTTTCCCGCGGCACCTTGGCGAGGAGCTTGGGCAGGGCAAGCCCCCCCAGGATGGCCCCCAGGGCCATGGCTGCTTCCATGAAGCCAAAGCCCGCCGAGCCCACCTTTAGCCACTTGAGGGCGAGCACCACGCCCAAGGCGGTTTCCACGGAGCCGAAGGCAGCGGCGGCGAAAAGGGTGCCCACGGCCCGGCGGATGGGAGGGGTTTGCCAGAGGTGGCCCAGGCCCTCCTTTACCCGGGCAAAGAAGCCCGCCTTGGAGACCTTTTCCGGCCGCAAGGAGGGAAGCCCGAGGAGGAGAAGCCCCGAGGCCAAATAGGTGGCTGCGTCCAGGTAAAAGGCGTAGGCGGGGCCCACCGCCGCCACCAGGACCCCGGCTGCCCCCACGAAGAGGACCTCGGAGAGGCGGTCCGAGAGGAGGATGAGGCTATTGGCCTCGTCCACCTCCTCCTTGGGGACCAGATCCGGCACCACGGCGTTCTGGATGGGGTCGTGGAGGTCGCGGAGGAGCTCTATGAGGAAGACCAGGAGGAGCAAAAAGGGCAGGCTCTTGGCCCCGAGGAGGGGAATGAGGGCCACCAGGGGGGCCCTCAGGAGGTCCGACCAGACGAGGAGGCGCTTGCGGTCTTGGGTGTCGGCCCAGGCGGAAAGGAGGGGGGAGAAGACCACGGTGCCGAGGAGTTGCACCCCCAGGGTCAAGGAAACCCACAGGGCGTTTTCCGTCAGGAGGTAGATGAGGACGAGAAGGGCTACCCGGTGGATCTTGCTTCCCGCTTGGGAAACCAGGTAGGCCAGGATGAGCCGGGCAAAGGCTTTGTGCCGGAGGACTTTCATAAAACCCCCTTTCCGGGGATTATACCAGATTACCCTGGCGGCTAGGGGGGCGTGACCACCAGATACGCAAGGCGCCTCCCTTCCCGGGCCAGGACCAGATGGGCCTCGGGAAGGCGGTAGACCAGGAGGTCCCTAAGCCGTTTGGGCACTTCCCCCGCCTGGCCCACGTAGACCACATCTTCCTTTAGGCGGAGCGAAAGGACAGAGGAGCCCAGCCTTAAGGCTAGGGGCTCTGGGGTTAAGGAAAGGAGGTGCACCTCCCCGCCCAGGGTTTCCCGGGTGGGAGGGCGGCGGCCCAGGTACTCCCTGAGCGCTTCCGCCAGGGTTTGGGCCTCCTGGGAAACTCCCAAGGCCTCGCCCACCTGGGCGAGGGGAGGATGGGGATCGGCGGGGCCCAGGCGCCTTAGGGTGAGGTCCAAGAGCTTGCGGGCGAAGTCCTGGAGGGCTTCCTCCGGGGCTTGGCGGAACTTTTCCGCAAGCTCTTTCCCAAAGCCTTGGGGTTGGAACTCCCCCTTGAGCTTGGCGGAGAGGGCGCGGAGGAGGCGCAGGTAGGCGTAGTCCTCCTTGGGGGATAGGAGGAGGGCGAGGAGGCGGCCTTCCGCCAGAAGCTCGTAGAGCCTGAGGCCGCTTCGCGCCTCCAAGCGGAGGTGCAAGAGGTTCCCCTCCCGCACCGCCCAGACCTCGAGGTCCTCCCAAGGGAGGACCAGGGTTTCCTCCAGAATGTGGTCCTCCCCCCCTAGGCCCAGGTGCCAGACGCCCTCCACCTGGCTTAAGGTGAGGACCAGGGGGCCGAGGGGGATCCGGCCTGGGGAAAGGGGAAGGGTGAGGAGGCTTTCCTCCCCTCCACCGGGCTCGGGCACCTTGGGCCAAGGGGTTTCCCCCTGGGGTGTGGGAAGCAGGTTGAGGAGGGCGAGGACCTTTTCCGAGGCCACCTGGAAGCGGCGCTTTTCCTCTTCCAAAAGGAGTTCCCGCCTTCTCTCCTCCTGGGCCTCTTTCTTTAGGCGCTCCTCCAGGTGGGCGATCTCCTGGGGGCTGGCGCCAAGGCGCCGGGCCTCCTCCAGGGCCCGCCTCAAGGCGAGGAGGTCCCGCTTAGGGGGCAGGCCGTAGGCCTCCTCCCACTCCAGGATGCGGTTCAGGAAGCGCCGGACGTAGGCCTTGGTCTCCTCGGGGGGCAAGGGGAGGTCCTCGGGGATGTGGAGGGCGGTTTCCAGGAACTCCAGGAGGAGGGCCTCCGCCACCTTGGGGTCCTCCAGGTCCAAGAGGCTTTCCGAAAGGGAGGGGATGGGGTGGGTGGGGGCGAAGCGGGAGAGGTTGAAGTCCCGCTTGAAGCCTTCCTTTTCCCGGTAGTCCAGGTAGTTTTGCAAGAAGGCGTGGATGAGCCTGAGCTCCTCCCGCCTGCCCGGGAGGAGGTCCTTGGCCCGGGCCTTGGCTTCCCGCTCCACCCATAGCCGCCACACCTTCTTGGCCAGGGCCTTGAGGGCGGGGGCGGTGTCGGGAGGGGGAGGGGCTTCGGGCTCCTCGGGGACCAGGGTGGGGAGTTCGGGGGGGGATGGGGGAGGCGCAAGGTTTCCCCGGAGGGCGCGGAAGCGGGCGTCCGCCTGGCGGAAACGCTTGGCCAGGGGGCCGGGGAGGCGGGTTTGGGCCAGAAAGGCGCGAAGGGCCAAAAGGGCCTTCTTGCCCCCCTTGGGGGTGCGGCCCGCCACCAGGTCCTCCACCCGGTACTCGTAAAGGTCCACCAGGTCGGCCAGGTGCTCCACGTTTCCATCCTATACAATGAGGCCGATGCGCCTGGCTCCCCGGTTTAGCGTGGCCGCCGTGTCCCACGTGGGACGCCGCCAGAACAACGAGGACTTTCACCGGGTCCTGAGGCTGGAGGTGCCCCAGGGCAACCTCCTCCTCCTGGCGGTGGCGGACGGGATGGGGGGCCTCGAGGCCGGGGAGTGGGCGAGCAAGGTGGCCATTGAGGCCCTGTCCGAGGCGGTGCGCGCCTACGCCGAGCACCTCTCCACGGGCCGGCCGGCGGTGGGGCTTTCCAAGGTCATGGAAAAGGCCTTTACCCTGGCGCAGAAACGGGTGGAGAAGGAGGCGGAAAAGCCCGGGAGGAAGGGGATGGGCACCACCCTCACCGCCTTCCTCTACGCCGACTGGCTCAAGGAGGGGGTGGTGGGGCACATCGGCGACTCCCGGGCCTACTTCCTGGGGCTAGGGGGGCTTAGGCGCCTCACGGAGGACCACTCCTGGGTGGCGGAGAGGGTGAAGGAGGGCGTCCTTACCCCCACGGAGGCCGAGCGCCACCCTTACCGCCACGTCCTCACCCGCGCCCTGGGTCTGCCCGAGGCGCGTTTTGACGTGATCCCCGTGCGCCTCGCCCCTGGGGAAGGGATTTTGCTGGCCACGGACGGGCTTTATGGGCTGGTGCCCGAGGAGGAGTGGGCCTTGGGCAAGGACTTACAGGGGAGCCTCGAGGCCCTCCTGGCCGAGGCGCTTCGCCGGGGCGGGGACGACAACGTCACCGCCGTGGCCTTACGGGTGGAGTGATGCAGGGACTTTTGGCCGTTCTCCTGGTGCTCCTTACCGCCCTTTTGGCGGCGCGGCTTTCCCCTTGGCCCCTCCTTTCCCTCCTCGTTCTCCTCACCGGGGCGGGGGTGGCCACGGGGGTTAGGTTGGAAGTGGCCCTTCCCTGGCTCCTCCTCGCCCTCGGCGCCTTGGCCGCCCCCCGGGTCTACCTGGGGCCGAGGCGGAGGCCTGCCCGCCGCCCGGCCAGGGCAGCCAAGCGGGAGGGGCCCAAGACCACGGAGGAGACCCAGGCCCTTTCCCAACGCTACGAGATCCTGGAGAAGGTGGGCGTAGGGGGGATGGCCACGGTCTACAAGGCCAAGGACAAGAAGACGGGCCGCCTGGTGGCCCTAAAGGTGCCCCAGGAGCGCTTCGTGGGCGACCCCCGCTTCGTGCGCCGTTTCCACCGGGAGGCGGAGGTCTTGGCCAAGCTGGACCACCCCAACATCGTCAAGGTTTACGACCACGGCCAGGTGGACGGGGTGCACTTCATCGCCATGGAGTTTCTGGAGGGGGAGGGCCTGGACAAGCTCATAGAGGAGCGGCGCCTGAGCCTCAAGCAGGCCACGGCCATCCTGGCCCGGGTGGCGGACGCCCTCAAGCACATCCACGCCCAAGGCATCGTCCACCGGGACATCAAGCCGGGGAACATCATGGTCCTCAAGGGGGCCCTCAGGGAGGACGGGGTGGATCCCCGGGGCGTGCGCCTCATGGACTTCGGCATCGCCGCCGGGAAGGTCCTAACCCGGCTCACCATCACCGGGGCCCGCATCGGCACCCCCGTCTACATGAGCCCAGAGCAGGCCAAGGGGCAGAAGCTGGACCACCGCTCGGACATCTACTCCCTGGGCATCGTGCTCTACGAGGCCCTCACGGGCCAGCCCCCCTTCACGGGCGGGTACGAGACGGTGATCCACCAGCAGATCTTCCAGGTGCCCACCCCGCCCAAGCAGCTCAGGCCGGAAATCCCCCAGGCCCTTTCGGACCTGGTCCTCAAGATGCTGGAGAAGGACCCCGCCAAGCGGCCCAGCCTGGACGAGGTGATCCGGGGCCTCGAGGGGCCCTGGGAGGAGGAAAAGGGCCTGCCCCACCCCTTCTACCTCCTCCTTGGGGTGGAGGCCAAGAAGGGAAGCGTGCGCCTTCTGGACCTGAAGGGCACCGCCTCCAGGCTCATCTCCGGCATCGGTTCCGCCCCGGGCCACTTCTCCGCCCCCCCCCTCTCCGTGGCCGCCGACCCCAAAGGGGGGATTTGGGTTTCCGTCTTTGAGCACGGGGCCAAGCTCCTCCACCGCTTCTCCCCGGAAGGGGAGCTTCTCCTTTCCGCAGGGCCTTACGGGATGAAGCCCGGGGAGTTCCTCTTCCCCGCCTCCTTGGCGGTGGCGGACGGGGCCCTTTACGTCCTGGACGCCGAGACCGCCACCATCAGCCGCCTGGACCTGGAAGGGCGGTACCAGGGGCGCTTTGGCGGGCAGGGGCCGGGCCGCGGCACCTTCCAAGACCCCAAGGCCCTGGTGGCGGCGGCGGGGTCCCTCTTCGTCCTGGACTACGGGAACCGCCAGGTGCAACGCCTGGGCCTGGACGGGCGGTACCTCTCCCGCTACGCCTTCCGCCGCTCTAGGGAAAGCGAGGAGCTCAGGCTTCTCGGGGGCGTGGGGGCGGACGGAAACAGGCTTTACCTCTACGACGTGGAGGCGGCCAAGGTGCGGGTGGTGGACTTCTCCGGGGCCCTCCTCGCCTCCTGGCCCCTGCCCCTTTTGGAAGGGGAGGACGCCCGGAGCCTGGTGGAGCTTCTGCCCTTGGAGGGCATCCTCTACGCCGCCCGCAGGGGGTCAAGCCGCCTCCACCGCCTGGACCTAAAGACGGGGGAGGCCCTTCCGCCCTTGGAGGTCTACGCCCCCGTGCGGGCCTTGGGGGCATGGCGGAACCCGGCATGAGGGTCCTCTTGGTGGAAGACGACCCTGGGGTGCGGGAGGCCCTCAGCCTGGGGCTATCCCTGGAGGGGCACGAGGTGAGGGCCACGGAAAGCCCCAAGGAGGCCTTGGCCCTCCTCCCTTGGGCGGAGGTGGTGGTCCTGGACGTGCTTCTGCCGGAAGGGGACGGTTTTTCCCTTCTCAAGGAGATCCGGGCCCGCTCGGAGGTGCCCGTGCTCATGCTCACCGCCTTGGATGCGGTGGAGTGGCGGGTGAAGGGCTTGAGGGAGGGGGCGGACGACTACCTGGTGAAGCCCTATAGCCTCCAGGAGCTTCTGGCCCGCCTCGAGGCCCTGGGGAGGCGCGCTAGGAGGCCCGAGGAGGTCCTCTCCTACAAGGACCTCCGCCTCTACCCGAGGCGCATGGAGGCCTATAGGGGGGAAAGGCGGCTTAGCCTTTCCCCCAAGGCCTTCCTCCTCCTCAAGGCCTTTTTGGAACACCCCGAGGAGGTGCTCTCCAAAGAGGCCCTGATGCTTAAGGTCTGGGGGGAGGTGGTGGAGCCCGCCACCCTGGAGGTCCACCTCTCCGCCCTGCGCAAGGCCTTGGGGGAGCCGAACCCCATCCAGACCCTTCGCGGCTATGGGTACCGCCTTTTCCTCCCTTAGGGCGAGGCTTTTCGCCCTCCTCTTCTTGGCGCTTCTGCTCCTCGCCTTTCCCCTTGCCCTCCTCTCGGCCCGGGAGGCGGAGCGGGCGGCCACGGAGGACCTGCGGCGGGCCCTTTTGACCCGGCTTTTCCTCCTCAAGGAGGAGGGCCCCAAGGAGGAGAAGGCGCTTTTGGCGGAGCTTTTCCGCCTAAGCCAGGTTTTCGGGGGCGGCACGGGGTTCGTGGTGGGGGAAGGGGTGCGCACCACCGAGCTCGCCCCCTTCGCCCTGCCCCCCGCCCTCCTGCCGGCCCTGGCGGAGGGGCGGGCCTACCAAGGGGTGTGGCGGGGGGTGCTCTACGTGGCCCTGCCCCGGGAAGGCGGGGGGTTTGGCCTGGCGGTGCCCTTGGAGGGGGTGGCGGGGCTTGGGCGGCGCCTTCTCCTCCTCTACGCCACCTGGGGGGGTGGGGTTTTGCTCCTGGTCTTCGCCCTGGCCGCCTTGGGGCTTTCCTGGGCCTTGGGGCCCCTGAAGGCGCTCGCCCAAACCCTTCAGGGCCGCACCCCACAGGACCTCGCCCCCCTCCCTTCCCCCCAGGTGGCGGAGCTTAGGCCCGTGGTGGAGGCGCTCAACGGCCTCCTCGCCCGGGTGCGGGGACTGCTGGAGGAGCTTTCCGAAAAGGAAGCCCAGGCCCGCCGCTTCGCCCGCCACGCCTCCCACGAGCTCAGGAACCCCTTGGCCGCCCTAAAGGGGTACCTGGAGGTCCTGGCCCGAAAGGGGGAGCCCAAGGCCCTGGAGGGGGCCTTGCGGGAGGTGGGGCGCCTCGAGGCCCTCCTCGCGGGCCTCCTTCGGCTTTCCCAGTTGGAGGCCACCCCCTTGCGCCTAAAGCCCGTAAGCCTCGCCGCCTTCTTGCGGGAGCGGGGCGTGGAGGGGGTGGGGGACGCGGAGGTCCTAGTGGACCCCGAGCTTCTGGCCCTGGCGGTGGAGAACGTCTTGGAAAACGCCCGCCGCCACGGGAAGCCCCCGGTGCGGGCGGAGATCCTCAGGGAGGGCGAGGGGGTTTGGCTTTGGCTCGTGGATAGCGGGCCCGGCTTCCCCGAAACCCTCCTTCCCCGGGTCCTGGAGCCTTTTGTCCACGGGGGACGGGGAACGGGGCTTGGGCTTGCCCTGGTGGCGGCGGTGGCCCGGGCCCACGGGGGAAGGGCGCGGGCGGAGAACCGGGGCGGGGCGGCGGTGGGGCTTTACCTGCCTTTGGCTCCGCTTAAGGTTTCCCCCGCTGCGGGCTTTGGCCAAGGGGGCTAGGTTGGGGGGCGGAGGTGATGGGGATGCGCAAAGCCCTTTTCGGTGTGGTTCTCTTGGCTATGGGCCTTTCCTTGGCCCAAGGGACGGAGTACCGCCAGGCGGCCCTGGCGGCCTCGGCTTTGGCCCGGCTCCAGGCCCTGGCCCAGACCGCCCAGGGGGAGGCCAAGCTTCTGGACTGGGCCAAGGCGGTGCAGGCCAGGGCGGAGAAGGACTTTGAGGCCAAGGCCTACTTCAAGGCGGCCCGGGAGGCCCAGGCGGCCCTCCTCCTCTACCGGGCGGCCCAGGGAGAGCCTCAGGCGAAGGCGCCCGCCCGCCCCGCTCCCCGCATGGGCTTCCACCACGGCCATGGCCCTGGGCCTCGGGCCTGGGGGAAGGAGGCAAGGGCCTCGGCGCCCCGGTGGGCGGAGGGGGCGAGGCTGGCCGTGGACCGGGCGGAAAAGGAGCTTGCCTACTACCGCGCCCAGGACCCCTTGGTGAAGGACCTGGTGGCGGAGGCCAAGGGCAGGCTGGAGAAGGAGCCGGGTAGGGCCTTCCTCCTGGCCCGGGCGGCTTTGGCCCTCATCTCGGCGGAGCGGGGCTTCTAGATGCGGGGGCTCGCCCTTCTCCTCCTCTTGGGCCTGGCCTGGGCCCAAGGAGGGGAGGAGCGGGCCCTCGCCCGTTGCGTGGAGGTGGTGCGGACCCTGGAGGTGCAGGCCCTCTACCGGGAGGACGGGGTGGTCCTGGTCCTTCTGGGCCGGGAACACCCCCTCCTCCTCCTGGCCCTGGAGGGGGGAAGGCCCATGCCCCACGCCGGACCCCCTCGAGGCCGCCCCCTGGGCCGGCGGCCCCTGCCCTTCCTGCGCGAGCTCACCCTGGCCCGCTTCGTGGTGGTGGGGGAGAAGGAGTACCGTTGCTTCGTCCTTCACCGGGGGCGGGTGGTGGGGGTTTTGCGCTTGGCCAAGGACTTTTCCCCTTTGCCCTTAGAAGGCTTTTCTCCCTGAGTAAACTAGGCCCATATGAAGCCGGGCCTCTATCCCGTGGTGGGGCCGCCGGCTTCGGGGAAGACCGCTTGGGCCCTGGAAAAGGCCCTGGAGGCCCTCGGGCGGCGGGAAAGGGTGTGGTGGGTGGGGCTTCCCCACCAACGGGCCTACCTCTACCGCCTCTTGGCGCAGAGGGGGGCTTTTTTGGGCCTGGAGTTCCTCTCCTTCCAGGCCCTTTACTACCGGGTGGTGGCGGAGGCGGGGAGGCTTCGCCCCCTTCTGCCCGGGGCGGGGCGGGTGGCCCTGGTGGGGGAGGCCTTGCGGACCCTTTTCGGGCCCCAGGTGGCCCCGGGGGAGGCCCGCCTCTTCGCCCGGGCCATCGCCGAGCTGAAGCGGTTTGGCCTTTCCCCCTTCGCCCTGCCCAAGGAGGGGGAGGCGGGGCGGCTGAGGCGGGTCTACTTCCGCTACGAGAGGCTTAAGGGAAGGGCCCTGGACTACGATGACTTCCGCCGCTTGGCCGGGAAGGTGCCCTTAAGGCTTTTTCCGAGGCCGGGCCTGGTGGTGGTGGACGGCTTCCGGGAGATCGGCCCCTTGGACCTCCGCTTCCTCCGCCGCCTGGCGCAGGAGGTCCCCGTCCTCCTCACCCTGGAGCTCCTCCCCGAGGGGCTTGAGCCTATGGAGGAGCTTTCGCCAAGGCCCATCCGGCGCCAGGTCTACGCCCTCGCCAACCCCGTGGAGGAGAGCCGCTACCTCCTCCGGGCCCTGAAGCGGGCCCTCGCCCCCAAGGAGCTGGGCGGGGAGGGGCTTAGCCCGGAGGACATCCTGGTGGTGGCCCCGGAAGGGCGCATCCCCGGCCTCCTCCTCCTCAAGGAGGAGTACGGCCTTCCCCTGGTGGACGGCAGGGAGCGGGCCCTGGCGGACACGGAGGACGGGGAAAGGGTCCTTGCCCTCCTCAACCCCTTTCCCACGGGAAGGGACCTCTTGGCCTTGGGGTTTCCCCGTCTGGGGCGGAAGGCCCTCCGCCTGGGCCTGGCGGGGGAGGAGGCCTTAGGGGCCTTGGCGGAGCGGGAGGGCCTCCTGGAGGAGTGGCGGGCCTTTTGCGCCCTGAGGACCCCAGGGGAGGACCCCTTGGCCTGGGGGGAAGCGGTCTTGGAGCGGCTTGGGGTTTCCGCCAAGGAGCCCTTTCTCGCCCGGCTCCGCCTGGCCCTGCGGGTGGACCGGGGAAATCCCCTTCCCTGGTGGCGGAGCCTCCTCCTGGACGAAACCCTGCCCCCCGAGCCGGAACGGGGCGTCCCCCTCCTTCCCCCCTTGCGGGCCACGGGGGTGAGGGCCCGGCGGGTCTACGTGTTGGAGTGGCTCGCCGGGCGGTACACCCTGGGGGAGCGGGAGGACTACTTCCTCCTGGAGGAGTTGCGGGAGAGGGGCCTTCTCCAGGGGCTTCCCCGGCGGCTTCGGGGGCTAGACCCCCTGTTCCAAGAGGAGGTGGCGAGCCGGGGGGAGGAGGTCTTCCTCCTCTACCCGGAGGCGGGGCCCTCGGGGCCCTATGAGCCCTTGGAGAAGGGGGAAAGGCCAGAGCCCTTGCCCCCGGCAAGCCTTCTAGAGGCCCTGCCCTTTGAGCCCTTCGCATCCCCCCCGCCCCGGAGCAAGGCCCCGCCGCCCCACCTCGAGGTCCTCCGCCGCTACCGGGAGTGCCCCTTCCGCGCCTACGCCGAGCGCTTTGGGTTTTCGGACGGGGAGCAAGAGGCCCTGGGTTGGCACCTTCTGCCCAGGGAGCTTGCGCGCCTCAAGGAAGACCCCGAGGTGGGCCCTTGGCTTGCCAAGCACCAGGACCACCTGGAGGGGATGGAGTTTTGGAAGCTTTGGCGGGGCAAGCGCTACGCCCTCCGGCTAGACGGCGTGCGGCGGGAAGGGAAGACCCTGCACCTCTACCGCCTCCTGCCCCAGGGGAAGGACCCCGACCTGAACCCGAGGGACCGCTGGACAGAGTGGATGGCGCTGGAGGCCCTGTTGCGACGGGAAGACGTGGACAGGGTGTACCTCTGGACCTGGGCCTGGTTGGAACGCCCCAGGCCCTGGCGCAAGGCACCCTTTGACCGGAAGAGCCTCCTTCCCCAGGCACAGGAGGTGCGCTCACGGGTGGAGGAGGCCCTGCAGGGGTGGGAAGCGGGGGTTTTTGACCCCAAGCCTGGCGCGCACTGCCATACCTGCCAACTGGGCGATGTCTGCCGCAAGGAGGCGCTATGAAGCTCTACGTGGCCTCGGCGGGCACGGGGAAGACCCACACCTTGGTGCAGGAGCTCCTGGCTAGCCTCCGCGCGGGGGTTCCCCTTAGGCGCATGGCCGCCATCACCTTCACCCGCAAGGCGGCGGAGGAGCTGAGGGGGCGCATCCTGGAGGCGGTGGAGGCCTTGGGGGACGGGGAGGCCAAGCGGGAGGTCTATGGGGCAGTCTTCACCACCATCCACGGCTTCATGGCCGAGGCCCTGCGCCACACCGCCCCCTTCCTCTCCCTAGACCCCGACTTTGCCGTCTTGGACGAGTTTTTGGCGGAGGGCGTGTTCCTGGAGGAGGTGCGAAGCCTCCTCTACCTCAAGGGCCTTCCCTCCCATTGGGAGGAACGCCTCCAGAAGCTCTACGAGAAGCGCTCCCTGGCGGAGGCCTTTTCCCCCCTTGGGGAGGAGAACCGCCTCCTCGTGGACCTTTACGGGGAGGCCCTTTCGGGCTACCGCAAGCGGCTTTCGGAGGCCTTAAGTCCAAGCGACCTCGAGGCCCTTTCCCTGAAGCTCGCGCATCACCCGAAGGCCCTTGAGCGCTTGGTGGCCCGCTTTCCCTATCTCTTCGTGGACGAGTACCAGGACGTAAACCCCCTGCAGGCCCGCTTCTTCGGGGCCTTGGAGAAGGCGGGGGCGAGGCTTGTGGCCGTGGGGGACCCCAAGCAGTCCATCTACCTCTTCCGCAACGCCCGGGTGGAGGTCTTCCGCCAAGCCCTGGCCCGGGCGGAAAGGCATGAGCTTCGGGAAAGCCGCCGCCACGCCAAGCGGGTGGCCGACTTCCTCAACCGCTTCCTGGCCCTCTTCCCCGAGGAGGAGCGGGCTCCCCTGGTCTCCCTTAGGGAGGAGGAGGGCCGGGTGGAGGTGCACTGGGTGGTGGGGGAGGCGCCTTTGGAGGCCAAGCGGGCCTTTGAGGCGCACCTCTTGGCGGAGAGGCTTAAGGCGCTCCGGGAGGAGGGGGTAGAGTTTCGCGAGATGGCCGTCCTGGTGCGGAGCCGCACGAGCCTTCCCCTCCTGGAAAGGGCCTTCCGGGCCCAGGGGGTGCCCTACGTCCTGCGGCGGGGGCAGAGCTTCTTCACCCGGCCCGAGGTGCGGGACCTCTACCACGCCCTGAGGCTTTCCCTCCTGGAAGGCCCTCCTACCCCCGAGGAGCGCCTCTCCCTCCTCGCCTTCCTGCGGGGGCCTTTTTTGGGCCTGGACCTTGGGGAGGTGGAGGAGGCCTTAAGGCGGGAAGACCCCATCCCCCACCTGCCCGAGGAGACCAGGGGGCGCCTGGCCTGGCTTAGGTCCTTGGCGGAGCGGAGGCCCCTGGAGGCGCTAAGGACCTTGGCGCAGGAGGAAAGCTTCCTGAAAAAGCTCCCTCCCCGGGCCCGGGCCAACCTGGACGCCCTCCTCCTCCTGGCCGCCCGCGAGCGCTTTCCCGACCTCGAGGCCCTCCTGGAGTGGCTTAAAGTGCGGGCCAAGGACCACGAGGCCGGGGAGCTCCCCGAGGGGGGCGAGGGCGTCCACCTCCTCACCGTCCACGCCGCCAAGGGCTTGGAGTGGCGGGCGGTGGCGGTCTTTGACCTGGCCCGGGGGGAGCGCCCGGACCAGGAGCCCCTCCTGGTGGGGGAGAGGGGAGAGGTGGCCCTGAAGGGGACCCCAGGCTATGGGCCCTTGGCCCAGGCCCTGAAGAAGGCCCAGAGGGAAGAGGCCTTGCGCCTCCTCTACGTGGCCCTTTCCCGGGCAAGGGACGTCCTCCTCCTCACGGGAAGCCTCTCCGGGCGCCCCGGGCCTTGGGCGGAAGCCCTTTCCCTCTTGGGCCTAGGACCCGATGGGGAAGACCCCTTGGTGCGCCGCCACCCCGTGGCCCCCACCCTTCAGGCGCCTGCAAGGAAGGGGGTAGAAAGCCAAAAACCCGCCCCCTACGCCAACTGGCGCCTCGAGCAGAGCCCCTTGCCCCGGGTCTTCTCCCCGAGCGCCCTCCGCAAGGAGGAGCCCAAGCCCTTGGCGGAGGCCTTGGAAGGGGAGGCTATGCCGGAGTACGCCAGGGCCTTGGGCACCCTGGTCCACTACGCCATCGCCCGCAACCTGGACCCCCGGGACGAGGCGGCCATGGCGTCCCTCCTCCTCCAGGAGGTGGTCTTCCCCTTCGCCGAGGGGGAAAAGGAGGCCCTCCTCGCCGAGGTGAAGGGCCTCCTTTCCCGCTACCAGGCCCTTTTGGGCGGGGTCCTGCCCGCCCTCGAGGCCCGGGATGAGGACCACCCCGAGCTCCCCTTGGTCCTCCCCCTGGGGGGCACCGTCTGGTACGGGGTTCTGGACCGCCTTTACCGGGTGGGGGAGAGGTGGTTTCTGGACGACTACAAGACCGACCAGAAGATGGAGCCCGAGGCCTACCGCTTCCAGCTCGCCCTCTACGCCGAGGCGGTGCGAAGGGCCCTGGGGGTGGAGGCGGAGGCCAGGCTCGTCTACCTAAGGCACGGGAAGGTCCACGCCTTCTCCCGGGAGGCCCTGCGGGAGGCCCTGGAGGCGCGAAGGCAAAACCCCCCGGGATGGGTCCCGGGGGGAGGGAAGGGCTACGCCTAGCGCTTGGACCACTGGGGTCCCCGGCGGGCCTTGTGCTTGCCGTACTTCTTCCTTTCCACCATGCGCGGGTCGCGGGTGAGGAAGCCCAAGGGCTTGAGCTTGGCCCGGTAGTCGGGGTTGTAGCGCAAGAGGGCCCGGGCCACCCCCAGCTTGATGGCGTCAATCTGGCCGCTCTTGCCGCCACCCCTCACGGTGATGTAGGCGTCAAAGCGGCCCAAGGCGTCCACCACCCGAAGGGGCTCCAGGGCGGCCACCGCCCGCACGATGCCCTGGAAGTAGTCCTGGAAGTCTTGGCCGTTCACGGTGACCTTGCCGCTTCCGGGCCTTAGGAATACCCGGGCCACCGCCTCCTTACGCCTGCCGGTGCCGTAATACTGCTCCATCACTGGACCTCCAGCTTCACGGGCTTCTGCGCCTGGTGGGGGTGGGTGGGCCCGGCGTAGACCTTAAGCCGCTTGAAGAGCTTCCGCCCCAAGGGCCCCTTGGGGAGCATGCCCTTCACCGCATGCTCCAGCACCCGCTCGGGGTGGGTGGCGAGCATCTTTTCCGCCGGGATCTCCTTGAGGCCCCCCTGGTAGCCGCTATAGCGGGTGTAGATCTTCTGCTTGAGCTTCTTCCCCGTGAGGCGGATCTTGTCGGCGTTGACCACCACCACGAAGTCCCCCATGGCCACGTTGGGGGTCCAGTCGGGGCGGTGCTTGCCCCTGAGGAGGGTGGCGATCTGGGTGGCGAGCCGCCCCAGGGTCTTGCCCTCGGCGTCTATCAAAACCCAACGGGGCTTAATCTCCTTCGGCACGTACGTTTGCATGACCAGGGCCCTCCTAGAAGTTCTTGCCGGGGGATCGGGGGACCCCGCAAGAACGCCAAAGAAGACTCTACCACAAACCAGGCCCTTCCGCCAGATGTGGTAGGCTAAAGTCCCGTGAACAGGGTTTCCGATAGCCCAAAAAGGCCCAGGAAGTACGTGTTCGTCACCGGGGGCGTGGTGTCTAGCCTGGGGAAGGGGATCCTCACCTCCTCCCTGGGGGCCCTTTTCCGGGCCCGGGGGTACCGGGTCACGGCCATCAAGATTGACCCCTACGTGAACGTGGATGCGGGTACCATGCGCCCCTACGAGCACGGGGAGGTCTTCGTCACCGCCGACGGGGCCGAAACCGACCTGGACATCGGCCACTACGAGCGGTTTTTGGACATGGACCTCTCCCGGGGGAACAACCTCACCACGGGCCAGGTCTACCTGTCCGTGATCCAGAAGGAGCGCCGGGGCGAGTACCTCTCCCAGACGGTCCAGGTCATCCCCCACATCACCGACGAGATCAAGGACCGCATCCGCAAGGTGGCGGAGGAGCAGAAGGCGGAGGTGGTGGTGGTGGAGGTGGGGGGCACGGTGGGGGATATAGAGAGCCTCCCCTTCCTCGAGGCCATCCGCCAGTTCCGCTTTGACGAGGGGGAGGAGAACACCTTCTACATCCACCTCACCCTGGTCCCCTACCTGGAAACCAGCGAGGAGTTCAAGACCAAGCCCACGCAGCACTCCGTGGCCACCCTAAGGGGGGTGGGCATCCAGCCCGACGCCGTCGTCCTGCGCTCGGTGAAACCCGTGCCCGAGGAGGTGCGGAAAAAGGTGGCCCTCTTCACCAACGTCCGCCCCGGCCACGTCTTTTCTAGCCCCAACGTGGAGCACCTCTACGAGGTGCCCCTCCTTCTGGAGGAGCAGGGTCTGGGCCGGGCGGTGGAGAAGGCCTTGGGGCTTGAGCCCGTCTTCCCCAACCTCTCCTTCTGGCAGGAGGCGGTCAAGGTCCTCAAGCGCCCCGAGCGCACGGTGCGCATCGCCATCGCCGGCAAGTACGTGAAGATGCCGGACGCCTACCTTTCCCTCCTCGAGGCCCTGAAGCACGCGGGCATCAAGAACCGGGCCCGGGTGGAGGTGAAGTGGGTGGACGCCGAAGCCCTGGAGGCGGGGGACCTGGACGAGGCCTTCGCCGACGTTTCCGGCATCCTGGTCCCCGGGGGCTTTGGCGTGCGGGGGATTGAGGGCAAGGTGCGGGCGGCCCAGTACGCCCGGGAGCGGAAGATCCCCTACCTGGGCATCTGCCTGGGGCTCCAGATCGCCGTCATTGAGTTCGCCCGGAACGTGGCGGGGCTCAAGGGGGCCAACTCCACGGAGTTTGACCCCTATACCCCCCACCCCGTGATTGACCTCATGCCGGAGCAGCTGGAGGTGGAGGGCCTAGGGGGGACCATGCGCCTCGGCGACTGGCCCATGCGCATCCGGGAGGGCACCCTCCTCCACCGCCTCTACGGCAAGGAGGAGGCCATGGAGCGCCACCGCCACCGCTACGAGGTGAACCCCCTTTACGTGGACCAGCTGGAGCGGGCGGGGCTCGTGGTTTCCGCCATCACCCCGGGGATGCGGGGCCGGGGGGCGGGGCTGGTGGAGGCCATTGAGCTTAAGGACCACCCCTTCTTCGTGGCCCTCCAGAGCCACCCCGAGTTCAAAAGCCGCCCCATGCGCCCCTCGCCCCCCTTCGCCGGCTTCGTGGAGGCGGCCTTGCGCCACGGCTAGCCTAGGAGGCTTGCCGCCTGCCGGGCCACCCGGCCGGAAAACCCCTTTTGCAGGGCGAAGCGGAGGGCTTCCTCCTCCTCTTTGGCCGTGAGGGGCCGGCCCAGGTGGTGGGCCACCGCCTTGAGGTAGAGGGCCTTGTCAAAGGGCGGGAAGGTGAGGACGAGGCCGAAGCGCTCGGAAAGGGCCAGGGTGTCCTGGAGGGCGTCCCAGGCCTCGGGAGCCTCGCCGGGCAGGGGGTTTTCCCCGAGGCGGCGCACCAGGTGGCGGCGGTTGGAGGTGGCGAGGAGGAGGACGTTTTCCGGAGGCCCCTCGAGGCTCCCCTCCAAAAGGGCCTTCAGGTGGTGGAAGGCCTCGCCCTCCGGGTCCAGGGAGAGGTCGTCTAAGAAGAGGAAGAAGCGCTGGGGAAGGAGGGCCAGGGTTTCCAGAAGGGTTTCCAGGCGGGAAAGGGCCCGGGGCTCCACCTCCACCATCCGGGCCCCCTCCAGGCGCAGAAGCCCCTTGGCGGCGGTGCTCTTCCCGGTGCCCCGGGCCCCGTAGAGGAGGGTGTGGAGGGCGGGCCTGCCCGAGAGGAAGCGCCGGGCGTTTTCCTCCAGGGCCTGGCGCTGGGCCTCGTAGCCCAAGAGCTCCCCTTCCCGGGGAAGGCGGGGGGAGGGAAGGGGGTGCACCTCCCCGTCAAAGCGGAAGGCGCGGTAGAGGGCGAAGGGCCAGGGCCCGTGGGCTTTTAGCACCTCCACCAGGGCCAGGGGGTCGCGGGCGAGGAGCGCTCTAAGGGCCCCTTCCTCCGCCGGATGGGGTGGGCGCTCCCCGAGGCTTCCCAAGGGGTATTCCCGCCGCAGGCGCTCAAGCTCCAGGTAGAGGGCCTCGAGGTCCAGTCGGATGAGGTCCAGAAGCCCCGGGGTGGGCCGGAGGGCGCGGAAGGCCCACGGGGCCTTGAGGAGGCTCTGCGCCAGGGCGTAGCCCCAGGGCTCCCCTTCGGGGAGGTCCAGGGACAGGAGGTCTAAGGGGGTCTTGGGGCGGTCCATGGGGACATGATAAGGAACCCCCGGGCTTCCCCGGGGGGCTTCTGGTGGGCCGCACAGGACTCGAACCTGTAACCCACCGATTAAGAGTCGGTTGCTCTACCGGTTGAGCTAGCGGCCCAAACGCCAAAAGCTAGTGTAGCCCCGCTTTTTCCCGCTGTCAATAGACGTAGAGCACCGCCCGCCCCGCCGCCACCCGTACCCGCACCTCCCCCAGGGCTTCGTTCTCCAGGGTGCGGGTGGTGGCCGCCAAGGGGGTTGGGGGCAGGTTCCAGCGGGCCCCTTCCAGGGCCAGGGTGGCCTCGAGGAAGGGGACGAGGCTAAAGGGGGTGCCCGCTTCCATGGGGAAGGCGTGCTCCCCCGGAAGGAGGGGGTAAGCCCAGGTGAGCCCGTCCGTGAGGGCCACCCTTACCCCCCTTTCCGCCAGGCCGAAAGCGAGGGCCAGGTGGGCCAGGGTGTGGTCCAGCCTCCCCCCAATCCCCCCCAGCAAAAGCACCTCCTCCGCCCCCAGGGCCAAGGCCCTCCGCAAGAGGGCTTCCCCGTCCGTGAGGTCCTTGTCCTGCGGCAGGACCTCCTTGGGAGCGGGAAGGGCCTTTTGGAGCCAAGCGGGGCTTGAGTCAAAGTCCCCAAGCCACAGGTCCGGGGTAAGCCCCAAGGCCAGGGCGTGCCTCCCCCCGGAGTCCGCCGCCAGGAGGCGGAAGCCCTTAAGCCGCTCCCGCAGGGCCTGGGTTACGAGGAGGGGTCCTCCCAGGAGAAGGGCGAAGCGCCTCATCCCTCCAAGGCTACCGCCTGCGCAAGGTCCAGGTGGAGGCCCATTTCCTCGCCCTCCTCGGGGCCTTCTGGGGCCTCGAGGTAGAGCCTTAGCCCTTCCAGCCGCACCCATAGCCCCACCCGCCCCCCGTAGAAGAGCCTTTCCTCCACCACCCCCCGCCGTTTTCCCCCCAGGGAAAGGGCCTTGGGGGGGAGGAGGTGGGCCTTGGGGGGCAGGCCCAGGCGGGTGCTTTCCTCGGGGCTAAGGAGGTTTTTGTGCCCGAGAAAGCGGGCGGTCCAGGCGTCCTTGGGCCGGGCATAGACCTCCTCGGGCCGGCCTATCTGCACGAGCCGGCCCTCCCGCAGGAGGGCCACCCGGTGGGCGAGGAGGAAGGCTTCCCCTTGGTCGTGGGTCACGAGGAGGGTGGTGATGCCCTCCTCCCGTAAGGTCCTTCGCAGGAAGAAAAGGAGCTCTTCCCGAAGCCGGAGGTCCAAGGCCCCCAAGGGCTCGTCCAGGAGGAGAAGCCGGGGCCTCGCCGCCAGGGCCCGGGCCAGGGCCACTCGTTGCTTTTCCCCACCGGAGAGGGCCTCGGGGCGCTTTTCGGCATGGGGGGTGAGCTCCATGCGGGAAAGAAGCTCCTGTACGCGTGCCTCCCGCCTTTCCCTAGGCCAGCGGGCCTCCACCAGGGGAAAGGCGATGTTCTCCGCCACGGTGAGGTGGGGGAAGAGGGCGTAGTCCTGGAAGAGGAAGCCCACCCCCCGCCGTTCGGGGGGGAGGGGGGTGAGGTCCAAGGGGCCTAGGCGCACCTGGCCCCGGTCTGGGGTGAGAAGCCCGGCCACCAGGCGGAGCAGGGTGCTCTTGCCGCTCCCCGAGGGGCCCAGGAGGGCTAAGACCTCTCCCGCCTCTACCTCGAGGCGCACCTCCAGGTGAAACCCGGGGAAACGCTTCTCCAAGTCAAGGGCGAGCACCCCCCCATTAAAGCAGGGCCCGGGGCCTAAAGGCCCCGGGTACACCCAAAGTTTCCTTACTTGAGCCCGAGCTTCTTCCGCTCCTCCAATACCTGCTGTGGGGTGAGCTTCTTACCCCGCAGGGCCTTGACCTCGGCGGCGGTGAAGGGCTTGAAGCCCGGGACCTTCTTGTCGTCCCCCCAGGCGGTGGCGATGTGGTTGAGGAGGGCGGCGATCTCCTCGTCCTTTAGGCCGCCAAAGGCGGGCATAGCCCCGCTATATTTCATCCCCTTGACCTCAATCGGCCCCTGGAGGCCCCAAAGGAGAACCTTGATCAGGTACTCCCGTCCTCCCTGCTTGGCGAGGATCTCCGCCATCTGGCTGGCGAGGGGCGGGAAGGCGCCCGGGATCCCTTGGCCGTTCGGCTGATGGCAGCCCGCGCACTGTGCGTAGAGCTTGGCGCCGTCCGCCTGGGCGAAGGCCAGGCTGCCGAGAAGGAGGAGAGCCACCATGGTCCGCTTCATCTTTACCCTCCGGGGTATAGGGTAGTTTGTCCCTTAAAACCCGTCAAGAGGGATGGCTTTAGGAAAGCTTAAGCTAAGCGCCAAGGCACTTTACGGGATGGGGGTATGCATTTCCCGACCTTTATGTGGGTCATTGCAGGGGGTATAACGTGAAGGATTGCTTGAACGAGTGTAGCTAACCCCTTGATTTTTAGCGGCGAAACTTGGTAAGGTACAAATGTCCTTGGGTGTACCGAGGTGGTGTAAGGTATGTACGTGTACCGGGTAATTTGGCCGACGCTCCTCATGGGCCTAGCCCTCGCCGCGCCGGATTTTGGCCGTTGGTATCCCTTCCGTGAGGCCCAGGCCCTGGCCCAGGAGCACGCCCGGGTTCTCATGGTGTACTTTCATAGCCCCCACTGCCCCTACTGCGACCAGATGAACACCTTCGTCCTCTCCGACCCTGCGGTAAGCCGCCTTCTGGAGGAGCGGTTCGTGGTGGCCTCCGTGGGCACGGAAACCCCGGAGGGGCAGGACCTGGCCCGGCGCTTTCGCGTGCCGGGCACCCCTACCTTCGTCTTCCTCGTCCCCAGGAAGGGGGCGTGGGAGGAGGTGGGCCGGTTTTTTGGCAGCCGGCCCCGGGCGCAGTTCCTCTTGGAGCTGCGCCAAATGTGCGCCAAAGGAGGTGCGTGTGAATAGGCGAGCGTTTCTGAAGGCAACCGGTGCGGCCCTTTCCGCCCTGGCCGTGGCGGGGCTACCCGCCATGGCCCAAGGGCTGGAAGGGGAGGACCTGGCCCACTTGGAGAAGGCCTTGCAGGAGGCCTTGGGCAAGGGCTTTAAGGACCTTACCCCCTCCAACCTGGTGAAGCTCACCATGCCCGCCATCGCCGAAAGCGGGGCCAACGTGCCCGCCGAGGTGGAGGTGAACCTGCCCTCCAACCAGGTCAAGGCCATCCACCTCTTCGCCGACAAGAACCCCACGCCGAGGTTGGTGACCTTCATGCCCATGAAGGCCCTGCCCTACTACGCCACCCGGGTCCGCCTGGCGGAAACCACCGCCATTCGGGCTGTGGTGGAGACCACGGACGGCAAGTTCCTTCTGGCCTCGGCCAGCACCCGCGTCACCGTGGGGGGCTGCGGTTAAGGAAAGGAGGTAGAAGATGCCCATCCGCACCATCGTTCGCCTGACCCCGGCCAAGCCCAAGGCGGGAGAGGAGTTTCGGCTACAGGCGGTGGCCCAGCACCCTAACGAACCGGGCACCCGGCGGGACGCCCAGGGTAACCTCATCCCCGCCAACTACATCAACCTGGTAGAGGTTTACTTTGAGGGGGAAAAGGTGGCGGAGGCCCGGCCCGGTCCCTCCACCAGCGCCAACCCCCTTTACGGCTTTAAGTTCAAGGCGGAAAAGCCGGGGACCTTCACGGTGAAGCTTAAAGACACGAGCGGCGACACGGGGGAGGCCCAGGTCAAGCTGGAGCTGGCCTAAGGCGAGGCGCCCGGGAAACCGGGCGCCTTTATGGAGGTTGGGTATATGCGGCCCAAGGCGTGGTGGGTGGTGGGTGCGGCCCTTCTCTTGGCCCTCGGCTTGGCCCAGGAAGGAGACCCCCGGGAGGAGGCCAGAAGGCAAAAGAAGCTCCTCTTGCAGACCGCGGGCATCGAATCCGAGTTCAACACCAAGCCGGCGGTGGGGTCTAGATGAACCGTAGGGACGTCCTTTTCCTCCTATCCACCCTTGCGGGCCTGGGGCCCAAGGCCCTCGCCCAGGCCTTGGAAAACCCGGCCCGCCTCTACGATCTTCCCCCCTATGGGGAGGCCACCCTCCTTTTCTTCTCCGACCTCCACGCCCAAGCTTTTCCCCACTACTTCATGGAGCCCCCAAACCTCATCGCCCCTAAGGCCTTGATGGGGCGGCCCGGATACCTGACGGGGGAGGCCATCCTCCGCTACTACGGGGTGGAGAGGGGAACGCCTTTAGCGTACCTTCTTTCCTACCTGGACTTCGTGGAGCTTGCCCGGGCCTTTGGCCCCGTGGGGGGGCTTCCCGCCCTCACCGCCCTGATCCGGGAGCAAAAGGCCCGGGCGGAGGCGGATGGGGCCAAGGTCTTGGTCCTGGACGGGGGGGATACCTGGACCAACTCCGGCCTTTCCCTGCTTACGGATGGGCAAGCCCTCGTGGAGTGGCAGAACCTCACGGGGGTAGACCACATGACCTCCCACTGGGAGTGGACCTTGGGGCGGGAGCGGGTGGAGGCCCTTCTCCGGCAATTTCGCGGGGAGCACCTGGCCTACAACGTGGTGGACGAGCTCTTTGGGGATCCCCTCTTCCCCGCCTACTGCCTCCATCCCGCAGGCCGCTACACCTTGGCCGTGGTGGGGGCGGCCTACCCCTACGTGAAGGTGTCCCATCCGGAAAGCTTTACCGAGGGGCTTTCCTTCGCCCTGGACGAGCGGCGCCTGCAGGAGGCGGTGGACGCCGCCCGGGCCGAGGGGGCGGACGCCGTGGTCCTCCTTTCCCACCAGGGGATGCAGCTGGACGCCGCCTTGGCGGAGCGCATCCGGGGCATTGACCTGATCCTTTCCGGCCATACCCACGACCTCACCCCCTTGCCCTGGCGGGTGGGGAAGACCTGGATCGTGGCGGGGAGCGCCGCCGGCAAGGCCCTGATGCGGGTGGACCTGAAGCTGCGCAAGGGCGGCATCGCCAACCTTCGGGTGCGGGTCTTGCCCGTCTTGGCGGACCACCTGCCCAAGGCGAAGGAGGTGGAGGCGTGGCTGGCGGAGAAGGTGGCCCCGAACCGGGAGCACCTCTTTGCGCCCTTGGCCGTCACGGAAACCCTCCTTTACAAGCGGGACACCCTTTACTCCACCTGGGACCATCTGGTGGGCCAGGCGGTGAAGGCCCTTTACCCGGAGGTGGAGGTGGTCTTTAGCCCGGCGGTGCGCTGGGGCACCACCCTTCTCCCGGGGCAGGCCATCACCCGGGACCACCTCTATGCCTACACCGGCTTCACCTACCCGGAGCTTTACCTTTTCCGCCTGCGGGGAGTGCAGATCCAGAGCGTCTTGGAGGACATCGCCAGCAACGTCTTTACCCCTGACCCCTTCTACCAGCAGGGGGGGGACGTGAGCCGCACCTTTGGCCTTTCCTACGTTCTGGACCCCGATGCGCCCACGGGCAGGCGGGTGCGGGAGGTTTCCGTGGGGGGTAAGGCTTTGGAGCCGGAGCGCCGCTATCTGGTGGCGGCCTACGGGGGTAGGCTTCAGCGGCTGGGGGAGGCCAAGCCGGGCCTCGAGCCCAGGCCCATTTACGCCCTGCTGGAGGAATACCTCAAGGGCGTGGGGCGGGTCGGGGTGTTGCCCGAGCCCAACGTGAAGGTTCTTGGACGCAACTACCGCGTGCCGGAGGTGATGGGATGAAGCGAATAGGGTTATTGGCGCTAGGCATTCTGGCGCTGGGTGGGGCCTTTTCCCAGGTGGGCCCCTTTAGGGCCCGCCTCGAGGCCCTGTTGCACGCGGGAGGGCACGAGTTCGCCCAGGTGATGCTCTCCCAGGACAAGGCCCAGGCCCTTTGCTCCCAGTACCGGGACAAGCTTCCCCCGGACCTCATCCCGGGGTTTTTGGCGGAGCAGAAGGCCCTGATCAAGTACCCGGCAAGCGGCAAGCTCATGGGGGACTGGAGAAACGGGGAGAAGGTCTTCACGGACCCCAGGCGGGGCAACTGCTACGCCTGCCACGCCGGGGACCCCAATGAGGTGGCCTACGGCACCATGGGCCCAAGCCTCACCGGCTACGGCCAGCGGGGCACCGCAGAGGCGGTGGTGCGCTACACCTACGAGAAAATCTACAACGCCTGGGCCTTTGTCCCCTGCTCCCTCATGTACCGGGGCGGGGTCCACGGGCTTTTCACCCCCGAGGAAACCGCCGACCTCGTGGCCTTCCTCTTAGACCCCGAGTCCCCCATCAACCGGAGGTGAGCCGTGCGGAGGAAACGAGCGCTCGTTCTTGGGCTTGCGGCCTTGGGCGTCCTGGGGGGGTTTTGGGCCTACACCCAGGGGCAGAAGCCCTTGGACCCCTTTGAGGAGGCCATGCGCCAGCGGCAGATGTACCTGGAAACCTTCGGCGTCCTGCCGGGGGAGCTTTTCGTGGAGGAGGGCAAGGAGCTCTTCTTCCGCAAGGGCCCAAGCGGCCAGACCCTCGAGGCCTGCGACTTCGGCAAAGGTCCTGGGGTCTTGGAAGGGGTTTACGCCATCTTGCCCAGGTACTTCCCGGACACGGGGCGGGTGGAGGACCTGGAAACCCGGGTCTACACCTGCATGCAACGGGTGCAGGGCTTTAAACCCGAAGAGATTAAGCGGGACGAGGTTAAGGCCATCACCACCTACATCGCCTCCTTCTCCTCCAAGGCCAAGATCCAGGTGGTCCCCAAGCACCCGGCGGAGCTTGCCATGTACAACCTGGGCCGGGAGCTCTGGTACCAGCGGGCGGGGGCCCGGGACATGAGCTGTGCCGTCTGCCACGAGCAGAATGCCGGGAAGCGGGTCCGGCTTTCGCCGGTGCGGAGCCCCAAGGAGGGCCTAGGGAACGAGTGGCCCGCCTACCGCTTTGAGGCGGACAAGCTCTACACCATGGAGGACCGCATCGCCTTCTGCTACGATTCCATCGCCATCCCTGCTCCGGAGTTCTACTCCGAGCCCTACATCGCCCTGACCCTTTACATGCTGGCCGAAGCGGCCAAGGCCGGGCACTCCTTTGAGGAGTTGCCCTTCTTCACCCGCTAGCCATGCGCCGCCGCCACCTCTTCGCCCTTTTGCCCCTTCTCCTCCTCCGGGCCCGGGGGGAAGGGGAGGGGGATTGGGTGAGGGCCTTTGGGGCCTTTCTGAAGCGCGTGCCCCCGGCGGGCTACCTGGTCTACCCCACCGAGGCCAAGGACCTCCTCCTCTTTGAGCCCTTCATCCTGGAGGTGCGCACGGCGGAGGAGCGGAAAAGGGGGTATATCCCGGGCTCGGTGCACATCTACGCCGGCGAGGTGCCGGACCGCCTGGCCGAGCTTCCCAAGGACAAGGAGGCCCTCCTTCTCGTCTACTGCAACTCGGGGAGCGTTTCTGCGGTGGTGGCGGCCTACTTGCAGGCGCTAGGCTACAAAAACGCCAAGAACATCGCCCATGGGTTCAAGGGCTGGCTGGACGCCGGCCTGGAAGTGGAGGGAGGATCATGAAAAAGGTTCTGGCGCTGGTGGTGGCTTTGGGCCTCTCCTTGGCCCAGTCCTTGGTGGTGCAGGTTCCAGGGAGGTTGGAAGCCGTGGAGGCCCGGGTGCTGGAGGCCCTGAAGGGGGTGGGCCTCGAGCCCGACCGGGTCCTGAACCTGGGGGAGCAGGTGCGCCAGGTCACGGGCCCGGGCTTCCCGGACTACCGCCTGGTGGTCCTAAAACCGGATAGAGGGAGCCAGGAAGCGGTGAGCAAGAACCCCATGGCCGCCATCGTCCTGCCCCCCACGGTCTTCATCACCGGGGAAGGGGAGAAGTACCTGGTGGGGGCCTTTGACGGCAGGCTCCTTTTCGGCATGCTCGGGGTGTACGGGGGCGAGGTGGAGCGGCTTGTGTGGCGCCTCGAGGCGGCCTTGGGCCGGCTTGGCCCGGTGCGCAAGGTTGCTCCCGCCATGATGCCGGACCCCAGTAGCGGCATGATGCCCGCTTTGCTCTACCGGGTGCGGGGGGCCAAGGTGGAGGACGTGGTCCTCATGGTGGAGACCGAGCTCACCTCCGCCGGGCTTAACCTCCTGCCCAACGTCAAGGTGGGTCCCGTGACCGTGATCATGCCCTGCAAGAGCGAGTGGGCCCGGATCATGTTCCTCACCCAGCCCGCTGGGGGCTTTGCCGCCCCTTGCCGCTTCTTCGCCATGCAGATGGGGCCTGACGTGCTGGTGGGGGCCATTGAGCCCATGCTCATGACCATCATGCCCGGGGTCATGGGCTCCCCGGCGGTTACAATGCTCCAAGAGGCCAGGCAGGTGATGACGGGCATCCTGGAAGCCGTGGGCGGGGAACCCTACCGCCCTGGTCAATGAAGGAGGGAGCTATGGCAAAGGTGAACCGGAGGGATCTTCTGAAGACGGGGGCCGCTTTAGCGGCGGCACAGGCCCTGGGGGGCACGGCCTTCGCCCAGGAGTTCTACGCCCGCCCCGCCACCCTGCTCCCCCGCACCCGCAAGCCCCGGGTGGTGGTCATCGGGGGCGGCTGGGGCGGGACCACGGTGGCGCGGAAGCTCGTCCAGTCTGGGGTGGACGTGGAGGTGGTCCTGGTGGAGCAGAAGCCCATCTTCATGTCCTGTCCCATGTCCAACCTCTTCCTGGCGGGGGTTAAGCCCTTGGAGTGGCTCGTCTTTGACTACACCAACGTGGTCAAGGACGGGGTGATCTTCGTCCAGGAGAAGGTCTTGGACATCAACCGGGACCGCCGCTTGGTGCGCACCACCGGGGGGTACCTGGCCTACGATTTCCTGGTCCTGGCCCCGGGCATTGACTACATGTACGAGGCCATCCCCGGCTACGCCGAGGTGAAGCACCTCATGCCCGTGGGCTTCAAGCCTTTTGAGCACATCGCCCTGAGGCGCCTGCTGGACCAGTTTGACGAAACGGGCGGCGAGCTCGTCCTGTACATCCCCACCCCCCCCTACCGGTGCCCCCCGGGCCCCTACGAGCGGGCGGCCATGCTGGCCTGGCGGCTCAAGACCAAGGGGGTAAAGGGCAAGGTCATCGTCCTGGACGCCAACCCGCAGCCCCTTTCCAAGGCCCCGGGCTTCCTCGCCGCCTACAACGAGCTCTACAAGGACTACCTGGAGTACGTCCCCAATACCCGCATCACCGGGCTGGACTACGAGAAGAAGCAGGTTCTCACGGAGCTCGGCGAGGTGCCCTTTACCCTCGCCAACGTCATCCCCCCCATGAAGGCGGGGGAGCTCGTCCGGGTGGCGGGGCTTGGGGAGCGTTGGGCCAACGTGCGCATCCCCTATTTCCTCTCCGAGAAGGACGACCGCATCTACCTGGTGGGGGACATCACCGGCAACACCCCCTATCCCAAGAGCGGCATGGTGGCCTACGTTTCCGGCACCATCGTGGCCCGGCACCTGGCGGAAAGGCTTCGGGGCAAGCCCCTGGCGGAAATCCCCCCCGAGCTTCCCCAGAACATCTGCTACTCCTTCGTGGATTCCGAGGAGGCCATCTGGGTTTCCGCCAACTACTCCTGGGACGAGGCGGCCAAGCAGATTAGGGCGCAAAGCGCCGTGGACAACCAGCGCTCCCAGGCCAACGGCCAAGCGGCCATCGGCTGGGCCACGGGGATCTGGAACGACATGTTCGGCCCCGCCTAAAGCCTGGCCTCCCGCCCCCCAAGGGGGGCGGGTTTTTCTTGCGGCCTAGGGATACGATGGGAGGGTATATGGACCGCAGGAAGTTCTTCCGGATGCTGGGGGCAGGAAGCCTCTTCGGCCTCCTCAAGGCCAAAGCCCAGACGCCCCCTTGGGACGAGGAGACCTTCGCCCCCACCAAGACCCTAGGGGCCCCGCTAAGCGAGTACGGGAGCCGGAGCCCCTTTGAGGAAGGGGTGGTGCGCTACATCTCCCCTAACCTGCGCACCCGCCACTCGGGGGCGGATTTCGCTCCTTTAGAGAAGCTGGAGGGGGTCATCACCCCCAACGGCCTCCACTTTGAGCGCCACCACGCCGGCGTGCCCCAGGTGGACCCCAAAAGCTACCGCCTGGTGATCCACGGGATGGTGGAAAGGCCCTTGGTCTTCACCTTGGAGGACCTCAAGCGCTTTCCCTCCGTGACCCGCACCTACTTCATTGAGTGCGCCGGGAACGGGCAGAACGGCTACCGGGAGCCCCCGGACCCCAACCTCACCGCCACCCGGAGCCGGGGCCTCGCCTCCAACGCCAGCTGGACCGGGGTACCCCTGGCCCTCCTCCTCAAGGAGGCGGGGGTGAAGCCGGGGGCCAGGTGGCTCATCCCCGAGGGCATGGACGCCGCCATGTACACCCGCTCCCTGCCCTTGGAAAAGGCCATGGAGGACGTTCTGGTGGCCTATGCGCAAAACGGGGAGGCGTTGCGCCCCGAGCAGGGCTACCCCGTGCGCCTGGTGGTGCCGGGCTGGGAGGGGAGCATCCAGGTGAAGTGGCTAAGGCGCATCCTGGTCACGGACCTGCCGGCCATGGCCAAGGACGAGACCAGCGAGTACACGGACGTCATGGCCGACGGGAAGGTCCTCGCCTTCACCTGGGTGATGGAGCCCCAGTCCATCATCACCTACCCCTCGGGGGGGCAGGTGATCCGGCCGGGCTTCCACGAGATCCGGGGCCTGGCCTGGAGCGGCTTTGGCCGCATCGCCAAGGTGGAGATCTCCCTGGACGAGGGCAAGACCTGGCGGCAGGCCACCCTCGAGCCCCCCGTGGAGCGCTACGCCTTTGTCCGCTTCAAGATGCCCTGGCAGTGGCGGGGCGAGGAGGTGGTGCTCTGGAGCCGGGCCTGGGACGAGAAGGGGAACACCCAGCCCACCCGGGAGGAGTTCTTCCAGCGTTGGGGCAAGAACAACCGCTACCACTACAACGCCATCCAGGCCTGGCGCATCCTGCCGGATGGCCGGGTGGTGAACGGGGACAAGCCCCTGGGCGTGCGGGCCGCAGGCCCCGTGGGCGGGTGCGACGGGGAGGTGTTTGATGGCTAAGAAGGTCTTCTTCGCAGTGGCCCTTCTGGGCCTGGCGTTGGGGGCGCGCTACGGCCTCGGCACCCCCATTTCCGAGGAGCTCGCCGCCCAGTACGACCTGAGGCCCGTGGTCCTGCCCGACGGCCGGGGGCTTCCCCCGGGGGAGGGGAAGGTGGCGGAGGGGGAGCGCATCTATGCGGAGAAGTGCGCCTCCTGCCACGGGGCCAGGGGGGAGGGCTACCCCTTTAACCGCCTGGTGGCCGAGCCCTTCCCCATCACCCCGGACACGGAGCCCGTGGAGTACGCCATCGGCAACTACTGGCAGTACGCCACCACCCTTTACGACTACATCCGCCGGGCCATGCCCTTCGGGGCTCCGGGAACCCTAACGGACGAGGAGGTCTACCACCTGGTGACCTTCCTCCTCTACATGAACGGCATCACCGAGGCGGACGAGCCCATCAACGAGAAGACCCTGCCCCAGGTGCGCATGCCCGCCCGGGAGCTTTTGGAGGTGGACCCGGAGACGAAGCGCCGTTTCCCCTGGCTCACCTTGCCCTAGGATGGGGTCATGACGCTTTCCTTGGGCGCAGCCTTTTTGGCGGGGGTGCTCTCCTTCCTCTCCCCGTGCGTGCTTCCCCTGGTGCCCACCTACCTCTTCTACCTGGGGGGGGAAAGGGGGCGCCCCCTTTTCAACGCCCTCTTCTTCGTTTTGGGCTTCGGGGCGGTGTTCTTCCTCCTGGGGCTTCCCTTCACCCTGCTTGGGGGGCTTCTCTTTGAGCACCGCCAGACCCTGGCCCGCCTGGGGGGGGTGGTCCTGGTCCTCTTCGGGCTTTACATGCTGGGCCTGAGGCCCAAGTGGGGGGTTTCCCTCCGCTACGAGGGGGAGACGGGCCGCCCCTTGGGGGCCTTCCTCCTCGGGGCCACCCTGGCCCTGGGCTGGACCCCCTGCATCGGCCCCATCCTGGGGGCCATCCTCACCCTCACCGCTGTGGGGGGCGGGGTGGGGTTTCTCCTCGCCTACATCCTGGGCCTCGCCGTGCCCTTTTTGCTGGTGGCCCTCTTCGCCGAGCGGCTCAAGGGGTGGCTGAGGCGGGCGGGGCGGTTTTCCCACTACGTGGAGGTCTTCGCCGGGGTGGTGTTGGTGGTGGTGGGGGTGCTCCTCTTCACCGGGACGTACTCGGCCCTGAACACCTTCTTCCTCCGGATCACGCCGGAGTGGTTGCAGAAGTACCTCTAGGGACGCTTGTCCCCCGGGGATACCCCTAGACTGAGGAGGAGCATGTTGCGCCTCGAGGCCGTTTCCAAGCGCTTTGGCCGGGACTGGGTCCTGAAGGACCTCACCTTTGCCCTTGCCCGGGGCGAGGTGGTGGCCCTCCTTGGGCCCAACGGCTCGGGGAAGACCACCCTGCTAAGGCTCATGGCGGGCCTCTTGAAGCCCACCCGGGGCCGGGTGGTGCGGGAAGGAAGGGCGCTCTTCCTCCCCAACCCCCCCGCCTTCCACCGCCACCTCACCGCCCGGGAGCACCTCCTTTACGACCTGGCCTTTCACGGAAAGGAAGGGGACTGGCGGGAGGCCCTGGCCCGGTATGGCCTGCCCGAGGACCTGCCCCTTGCCGCCTTCTCCAGCGGCATGAAAAAGCGCCTGGCCCTCGCCCGCTTGGAGCTCCTTTCCCCGGACCTTTGGCTTTTGGACGAGCCGGAAACCGCCTTGGACGTGGAGGGCCGGAAACTCCTCTTAGGGGTTTTGGCGAAGGGGCGGAAGGAAGGCGGGGTGGTCCTCGCCACCCACGACCGGGCCCTGGCGGAGGAGGTGGCGGACCGGGTCCTATGGCTGGGGGCGGCGTGAAGGCGGAAACGCAGAGGAGCCTCGGGAAGGGGGGCTTGGGGGTGGGGCGGGTTTGGCTTCTGGCCCTACGGGACCTGCGCCTAGAGGTGCGGGACCGGGCAGGGGTGCTCTCCGCCCTAAGCTTTTTGGCGGTGATGCTCTTCGTCATGGCCTTGGCCCTGGGCCCGGAGGAAGGGGCCTTGCGCCGGGCCGCCCCTGGGGTCTTGTGGGTGGCCTTGGCCTTCCTCGCCACCCTCCTTTCCACCCGGGCCTTCGCCCTCGAGGTGGAGGACGCCACCTTGGACGACCTCCTCCTCACCCCCGGGGGCAAGGAGTGGGTTTACTTTGGGAAGCTCCTTTTCCAGATGCTCCTCCTCCTCCCCCTTTCCGCCTTGGCCCTTTTCCTTGCGGCGGGCCTCTTCTACCTGCCCTTGGAAAAGGCCCTTCCCCTCTTCCTCACCCTGGCGTTGGGGGGGCTTGGCTACGCCAGCGTGGCCACCTTTTACGCCGGGCTCCTCGCCCGGCTAAGGGGAAGGGAGGTGCTTTTGCCCCTCCTCCTTTTCTCCTTGGTGGTGCCCGTGGTCCTGGCGGGGGTTAGGGCCACGGCGGGGCTCTTGGAGGGGTTGCCCGTGGCGGAGGTGGCTTCCTGGTGGCAACTCCTCCTGGTCTTTGACCTGGTCTACCTCACGGCGGGGGCGCTCCTTTTCCCCGTGGTGATGGAGGGGTAGACGGCCACAGATTTTTCACCTGGTGGCGGGCTATGCTTAGGTGCGTGGAGGCAAGCGATGCTTAAGGCGGCACACCCTGAACGACCGGATGCCCTCACCTGGGCCTTCTTGGGCCTAGGGGTACTCCTTTTACCGGTGGGGCTTTACCTGGCCCTTTCCGCCCCGCCGGACGTGAACCAAGGCTATCTGGTCCGGATCATGTACCTGCACGTGCCGGGGGCCTGGCTCGGCTACCTGGCCTTTTTCGTCACCTTCCTCTATTCCCTCCTTTACCTCCTGCGGCAGGACCCCCGGTACGACCGGGTGGCCCTGGCCAGCGCCGAGATCGGCCTCGTCTTCATGGGCCTGGCCTTGGTGACGGGGATGCTCTGGGCCCGCCCCACCTGGGGGGTGTACTGGACCTGGGAGCCCAGGCTCACCACCACCGCCATCCTCTTCGCCGTGTACGTGGGCTACTTCCTCCTTAGGGGGGCCATTGAGGACCCGGAGCTTCGGGCCAAGGCGGCGGCGGCGGTGGGGGTTTTGGGCTTCATCAACGTGCCCATCAGTTACATGTCGGTGAAGTGGTGGCGGAGCCTACACCAGACCCAGTCCATTGACCTCACCACGGGCAAGGTCCACATGGACCCCGCCATGCTCCAGGCCCTCCTCTTCAATCTCTTGGTCTTCACCCTGCTCTACCTGGGCTTCGTGCGCTTTCGGGCCTTGGTGGCGGCCCTCGAGGCCAGGAAGGAGGAGGCGTGAACGAGGTCTTCGTCACCTGGGTCTACGCCCTCACCTACCTCACGGTCTTTGGCTACCTGGCCTACCTCTTCTGGCGCTATAGGAGGGCCCGATGAGAACCAAGTACCTCCTGGGCCTTGCCGTGATCCTCGGGGCTCTGGGCTACCTCGTCTTTGGGGGCTTAGGGCAGAACCTGGTCTATTTCTTGACCCCTTCGGAGTACCTTCAGGACCAGGCCCGCTACCAAAACCGCCCCGTGCGCCTCGGGGGGTTGGTGAAGCAGGGCACCGTGCAGTACGACAAGGACCGCTTAGAGCTCCGCTTCGTCCTCACCGATGGGGTGGCGGAGGTCCCCGTCTTCCACAAGGGCACCCCTCCGGGGATGTTCAAGGAGGGGCAGGGGGTGGTGGTGGAGGGGCGCTTCCAAGACGGGGTCTTCCAGGGCACCAACCTCCTGGTGAAGCACTCGGAAACCTACCAGGCGCCCAAGGCGGGCTGGACCCCGGAGGAGGTGCGCAAGCTCATTGAGGAGGCCAAATGACCCCTGCCCTTTTGGGCAACCTGGGCGTGAGCCTGGCCCTGGCCTTTAGCCTCCTGGGCCTGGCCCTTGCCCTCCTCGCCTACGGGCAGGGGGATGGCCGCTATCTGCGGGGGGCCAGGCGCCTCGTCTTCCCCGCCTTCCTCGCCGCCTTGGCCGCCTTTTTGGCCCTGGAGTGGGGGCTCCTCACCCACGACTTCTCCTTGGCCTACGTGGCCAAGAACCACTCCCTCCAGGACCCCTTGTGGGTCACCCTGGTCACCCCGTGGGCGGCCCTCGAGGGGAGCATCCTCCTCTGGGGGCTCTTGCAAACCCTTTACACCCTCTTGGCCAGCCGCCGGAGCCTAGACCCCTGGCGGGCTTCCTTGGTGCTTGCCGTGCTCTTCGGCGTCCAGGTCTTCTTCTTTGGGGTCATGGCCACCATCGCCAGCCCCTTTGAAACCCTCCCCAACCCTCCCCAGGACGGGGTGGGCCCCAACCCCCTCCTGCAGAACCACTGGATGATGGCCGTCCACCCCGTGCTCATGTACCTGGGCTTCGTGGGCCTGAGCGTCCCCTTCGCCTACGCCATCGCCGCCATGGCCACCCGCCGCTACCAGACCTGGGTGGAGGAGACCCGGTGGTGGACCCTGGTGGCCTGGGGCTTCCTCACCGCCGGGAAGGTGGCGGGGATGTGGTGGAGCTACGAGGTCCTGGGCTGGGGCGGGTACTGGGCCTGGGACCCGGTGGAAAACGCCAGCTTCGTCCCTTGGCTCCTGGCCACGGCCTTTTTGCACACCGCCATCGTGCAAAAGACCCGGGGGGCTTTCAAGGCCTGGAACTTCGCCTTCGTCACCCTGGCCTTTGCCGCCACGGTCCTCGGGACCTTCCTCACCCGAAGCGGGGTGATCCAGTCCGTGCACGCCTTCGCCGAGGGGCCGGTGGGGCCCGCTTTCTTGGGTTTCTTCCTCCTCGCCACCTCCCTTGGCCTAGGGCTCCTTTCCCGGGTTTCCCGGGAGGTGCGGGACACCGCCCTTTTCCGGCCCTTCTCCCGGGAAGGGGCGCTCCTTTTGGGGGCCTTCTTCTTCGCGGGCTGGGCCTTGGTGGTGGTCCTGGGCACCTTTTATCCCCTTTTGGTGGAGGCCTTCGCCGGGGCCAAGGTGAGCGTGGGGGCCCCCTTCTTCAACCAGTTTTCCGCGCCCCTTGGGGCGGGGATCTTGCTCCTCATGGGGGTGGGGCCCTTGCTCCCTTGGCGCAGGGCCAGGGTGGAGGTCTTCCGCAACCTTTACCTGCTCCTAGCCGTCTTGGCCTTGGGCACGCTTCTCGGCCTCCAGAGGGGGTATACCTGGGGGGCCTCCTTGGCCCTGGGGCTTTTCCTCTACAACCTGGCCGCCATCCTCCTCCTGGTGCGGGAAGGGGTCTTGGGGCGGGTGCGGGCGGGGCTTTCCCCGTGGGGTTTCTTGGAGAACCGAAGGCGGGTGGGAAGCCTCGTGGTCCACTTCGCCGTGGCCCTCATGGGTCTCGCCATCGCCTTTAGCCAGACCTACCGCCTGGAGAGCGAAAAGACCCTTTACCGGGGGCAGGCTTGGGAGGTGGCGGGCTTGAGGCTCACCTTCCAGGGCGTGCGGGCCTTGGACGAGGGACGGCGCTTCGCCGTGGAGGCCTTGGTCCAGACGGACCGCTTCGGCGAGGTTAGGCCCAGGCTCCACTTCTACCCCCAGATGAACTCCCCCCTGCCCTCTCCCAAGGTGGTCTACACCCCGGGGAACGACTACTACTTCCTCCTCATGGACTTTGACCGGGAGAAGGGGGAGTGGGCCTCCTTGCGCCTCATCGTCACGCCCTTGGTCTTCTGGATGTGGGTGGCGGGGGGGCTTATGGCGTTGGGGACCCTCTACATCCTTTGGCCGGCGTCCCGCAGGGAGGAGGTCAGGGGGGTGAGCCCGGCATGAGGGCTTGGCTTTGGGTGCTAGGGGTGCTGGCCCTAGGGGGGTTATTCCTCTGGGGCATGCAGCGAAACCCCAAGGAGCTCCCCTCGGTCCTGGCCAAGGAAAGGCGCCCCGCCCCCGACTTCACCCTGCCCGTCCTGCCCCCTTACCGGGCGGCGTGGGGGGAGACCTTCCGCCTGGCCGATCACTTGGGCAAGCGGCCCATCGTCCTCAACTTCTGGGCCAGCTGGTGCTACCCCGCCTGCTACGAGGAGGCCCCGGTGCTGGAGGCCGCCTGGCAGCGCTACAAGGACCGGGTGCTTTTCCTCGGGGTGAACATCCAGGACAAGGAGCCGGAGGCCCTCAGGTTCATCGCCCAGTTCGGCCTCACCTTCCCCCAGGTCTTTGACCCCCGGGGCCGGGTGGGGGTGGACTACGGGATGTACGGGGTGCCGGAAACCTTCTTCATAGACGGAGAGGGGCGGGTCCTGGCGCGCCATGCCGGGGCTCTAGACCAGGCCACCTTGGAGAAGTACCTAAAGGAGGTGTTGCCGTGAGGTGGGTTTTGCTCGCCCTCTTGCTCGTGCCCGCCTTCGCCCAAGCGGGGCCTCCCCCGGACCTTTCCCCGGAGGTGTTCCGCATCGCCCGGGAGCTCCGTTGCCCCGTGTGCCAAGGGGAGAGCGCCGCCGAGAGCAACTCGGGGGTGGCGGTGGAGATGCGGCGCCTCATCGCCGAGATGCTTCAGGAGGGCAAGACGGAGGAGGAGATTAAGGCCTTTTTCGTGGACCGGTACGGGGAGTGGATCCTGTACGCGCCCCCGAGGCGGGGGGTGACCCTTTGGGCGTGGGTGTTGCCCCCTTTGGCCCTTCTCCTCTTGGGTTTGGGGCTTTTCGCCTACTTCCGCCCCAAGAGGGTACCCCAGGACCTACTGGAGGAGGCGGAGCGCCGCCTAAAGGAGCCCCCGGCATGACCGCCACCCTCCTTTTCCTCGCCCTTTTCCTCCTGGGGCTTGTCCTGGCCCTCAGGCCCCTCCTGGGCCCGAAGGAGCCCTTTCCCGAGCCCCCCAGGCGGGAGGAGCTTCTTCGGGAGCTGGAGGTCCTGCGGGCCGAGGTGGAGGCCCTCGAGGGGGAGGAGAAAAAGCTGGCCCTCGCCCGCATGGTGGCCCTGGAAAGGGCTCTGGAGGGCTACCGCCCGCCGGAAAGGCGCCCCCTCAACCCCTTGCCCGTGGCCCTGGTCTTGGGGGTGGTGGCCCTTTTGGGGGTAGGCCTTTGGCGCTACACCCTGCCCCGCCTGCCCGGGGAGACCACGGTGACGCAACGGGCCGAGGCCCGGGAGCTAAAGGCCCTGGCGGATAAGGCGAAGAGGACGGGGGCCGTGGAGGACCTCCTCGCCTGGGGCCGGAGGGCCTATGCGCTCCAGGCTTATGACCAAGCGGCGGAGGCCTACCTGGAGGTGCTGAAGAAAGACCCTAGGAACGTGGAGGCCTTGCGGCGGGTGGGGATCCTCCTCTTCATGGGGGGGAGGCCCGAGGAGGCCCAGATGTTCTTGGAAATCGCCCAGCACGCTGACCCCAAGGCCGCCGAGGGGTGGCTTTTCCTGGGCAACCTCTACTTCCAAAAGGGGGAGATGGACCGGGCCATCGCCGCCTGGGAGCGCTACTTGGAGGTGGGGGGCGAGGCCAAGGAAAGGGTGGAAGGCCTCATCGCCATGGCCCGGGCCCAGGCCCAAGGGGGAAAGGACGGGCAAAGCGTCTACCTGGCCCGCTGCGCCCTTTGCCACGGGGCGGGAGGGGAAGGGGGCGTGGGGCCGAAGCTTCAAGGAAACCCCATCCTGAAGGCGCCGGAGGCGGTGCGGGAAATCGTGCTCAAGGGAAGGGGCCAGATGCCCCCCGTGCCCCTCTCCGAGGGGGAGCTTGCGGCGCTTCTCGCCTACCTCCAGGGGCTATGAGGCGGCGGGACCTCTTCTTCTACGTGCCCGTGGCGGTGGCGGGGGGCTTTTTCGCCTGGTTTGGCGTGCGCACCTATAACCTCCGCTTCCGCCCCCGGCCCGAGGCGGGCGAACCCGTCTGGCGGGAGGGGCCCAAGGTGGCGGTGGCCCGGCTGGGGGAGCTTGCCCTTTGGCAGGCCAAGCCCTTCCTTTACCCCCTGCCCCAGGGGAAACTCCAGGCCTTTCTCCTGCGGCTCCCCGAGGCCCCCCCTGGAGGGCTTTCCCTAGGGGAGGAGCACTACATCGCCTTTAGCCGCATCTGCACGCACCAGGGGTGCACCCTGAACTACGTCCCCGACCCCGAGGCCGCCTCCCTCCTCTACAACTTCCGCTACGAAAGGCCCTTCCTGGGCTGCCCCTGCCACTTCGGCGCCTTTGACCCTTTGCTTGGGGGAAAGGCCATTTACGGCCCTCCCCGCTACCCCCTGCCCCGGCTCCGCCTCGAGGCGGAGGGGGACACCCTTTACGCCACCGGCCACGAGGTGCCCTTAAGGCCCATGGAGGGGGTTTAGCCCTCCGCAAGCCGCACCCGCACGAAGCGGTCCTTCCCCCGTTGCAGGACCAGGGGCTTGGAGAGCTCCACCTCCAGGCTCGGGTCGGTGACCACCTCCCCGTCAATCCTTAGGCCCCGGTTCTGGATGAGCCTCCGGGCCTCGGCGTTGGAGGGGGTGAGGCCCGCTAGGGTAAAAAGCCGCGCCACCCAGATCCGTCCCTCCTTGAGCTCGGAGGGGGAAATGGCCACCTCGGGGATGTCCTCGGGGATCCCGCCCTTGGCCACCTCATCGTAACGGGCCTCCGCCTGCCGCACCTCCTCGGGGCCCGCCTCCTTGTCCCTTCCCAAGGCCTTCCAGTCATAGCCCAGGCTCTCGTAGAAGGCCCGGTCCAGCCGGGCGGGGATCCGGGGCCTGGCGTAGGCGGCGGTGAGGAGGCGGGCCAGGACCCGGTGGGCGGGGACCGGGCCCGCCTTTAGGAGGGTTTCTATCTCCTCCTCCGTGAGGTCCGTGAGGAGGCGGAAGTAGCTTGGGAGCAGGGGGTCGGGGACCCGCATGAGCTTTTTGAACATCACCTCGGGGGGTTCGGCCACCCCGATGTAGTTGTCCAGGCTCTTGCTCATCTTTTCCCGCCCATCCAGGCCCACCAAAAGGGGCATGAGGAAGCAGACCTGGGGGTCTTGCCCGTAGGCCCGTTGCACCTCCCGCCCCACCAGGAGGTTGAACTTCTGGTCCGTTCCCCCCATTTCCACATCGGCCCTTATGGCCACGGAATCGTAGGCCTGGGCGAAGGGGTAGAGGAACTCGTGCAAGGAGATGGGGATGCCCGCCTCGTAGCGCTTTTTGAAGTCCTCCCTTTCCAGCATCTGGGCCACGGTGAGGAGGGAGGTGAGGCGCACCACCTCCTTGAAGGTGAGGTGTTCCAGCCACTCGGAGTTGTAGCGGAGCTCAAAGAGCTCGGGTTCTTGCCTAAGGATTTTGCCCGCCTGCTCCACGTAGGTCTTGGCGTTTTCCCGGGTTTCTTCCAGGGTGAGGGGCGGGCGGGTCTTGCTCCGCCCCGAGGGGTCCCCGATCATCCCGGTGAAGTCCCCGATGATGAGGACCACCTTGTGCCCAAACTCCTGGAACTGGCGCATCTTTCTCAGGACCACCGCATGCCCCAGGTGGAGGTCGGGCCGGGTGGGGTCGGCCCCGAGCTTCACCGTGAGGGGCCTGCCTTCCTTGAGCTTAAGGAGAAGCTCTTCCTCGGGGATGATCTCCTCCGCTCCCCGCTTGAGAAGGGCGAAGGCTTCTTCTGGCGGGATGTGGCCCGTGCCTGCCATGTGCCCAAGTATACTTAGGGCAATGCGGAGCCTGCTCCTTTTGGCCCTGGCGGCCCTGGGCCTTTACTGGTACGCCGAGCGGTACGGCCTCGCCGTGGGTTACCCGCCCTTCCTGCCCGTTTTCTACTGGAAGTACACGGGGGAGGCCCGCTACCCCTTGCGGGTCACGGGGCTTTACGATGCGGTGAAGGTGCGGGTGGAAGGAAGCCTCCAGGAGGGGAGGTTGGAGGTGGCCCTGGTCCAGGGGGGGAGGGTCTTGGGGGAAAAACGCTATAGCGGGCGTTTCCAGGAGGAGGTGCGCTTTCCCGTTTCCTCGGGGGAGTACCTCCTCCGCTTCCGCCTCCAAGAGGCCAAGGGCCAGGTGCGCTACGACTGGGTGGCCACCAAGTTTGCCCCGTAGGGCGGGGTGTGCTACACTTAGGCCTGGTCTGCCCCGAGGGGGCATAAGGGGAGAACGATGGCGCAGAAGAAGCCCAAGAGGAACCTTTCCGCTCTGAAGCGGCACCGGCAGTCCTTGAAGCGCCGGCTTCGCAACAAGGCCAAGAAGTCGGCCATCAAGACCCTGAGCAAAAAGGCCGTCCAACTGGCCCAGGAGGGCAAGGCGGAGGAGGCCATCAAGATCCTGCGCAAGGCCCAGAGCCTGATTGACAAGGCGGCCAAGGGCTCTACCCTGCACAAGAACGCCGCCGCCCGCAGGAAGTCCCGGCTGATGCGCAAGGTGCACCAGCTCCTTTCCGCCCAAGGGGCTAGCGCCTAAGGAGGGAAAGCATGGGCAAGGGTGACCGTCGTACCCGTAGGGGCAAGATCTGGCGGGGCACCTACGGCAAGTACCGTCCCCGCAAGAAGAAGTAACCCAAAGGGGCTTGGGAGCCTAGGTGCGCCTAGGCTTCCCCTTCTTTTTCCATCTCCCAGGTGAGGTCCCGCAAGAGCCAGCCCCGCCCCGGGGGCGCAAGCTCCCCGCTGCTCAGGGCCTGGACCAGATAGCGGCGCACCAGGCCCACGGGCACCCCGCTGGCGATGACCTCGCCCAGGTTGCGGGTGCCGTCCAGGAGGGCCTGGAGCTGGCCGAACTCCTCCAGGGTTTTGCCTTTGCGCCCTTGGTAGCGGATGCGCAGGGCGTACCAGGCGTAGCGGCGCAAGGGGTAAAGGTCCCCTTCCCTAACCCCCATGTAGGCTCGCTCCATGGCGATGAGGAGGGGTACGCCCCAGGCCTTGGCGGCGGCCCGGACGCTTTTCCCCCCCTGGAAGACCTCTAGAGGGGGTTTGGGGCGGATGGCCTCCAGGACGCGGCTTGGGGAGTCCACCAGGGTGCGGAAGCGGTCCCACTCGTCGTTGACCCGGGCCCACTCCCCCAGCAGGGCGGCGAAGGGGAGGAGGGGGCGTTCTTGGGAGGGGGGGGTGGGCTGGAAGCGGAAGGGGCCTTCCTTGGGGTGGAGGGGGAAGGTGAAGAGGGCCTCGAGGCCCTCCCAGTCCAGGATGGCCGCCCCCACCACCTCCCCGGCGGAAAAGCGCAAGGAAAGGGGCAAAGGGCCCACCTGCACCTCCAAAACCCCCGAGCGGCGGTGTCCGTGGATGAGCTCCAAGAGCTCCGTAAGAGGGATGGTGTTCAGGTTTCCTTCCAAAAGTATCCCTCCCCTAGGTTCAAGACCCAAGTCTGGCCCTGGCCGCGGTAGGCCTCCAGGGCCCGGGCCACCCCTTCCTCCTCCCCTTGGCGCACCAAGGCGGCCAGGGTGGGGCCGGCCCCGCCCACGAAGGCGGCCAGGGCCCCCGCTTCCAGGGCGCTTTCTATGGCCTCCAGGACCCCAGGCATGAGGTGGGCCCGGTGGGGTTGGTGGAGGCGGTCCCGGCAGGCCTCCTTTAGGGCCTCGAGGCGCCCGGAGGCCAGGGCGGCGGGCCAGAGGGCGCTTCGGGCCAGGTTGTAGACGGCATCGGCCAAGGGCACCGTTTCCGGCAGGGCCGCCCGGGCCCAGGGGGTGGGCACGGCATAAGGGGGGATGGCGAGGACGAAGCGCACCCCTTCGGGCCTGGGCAGGGGGATGGCCAAGGGGGGGTCGCTCAGGGCGGCCACAAACCCCCCGTAGACCGCGGGAGCCACGTTGTCCGGATGGCCTTCCAGCCGGGCCGCCACCCGGAAGACCCCGTCCCGGCCAAGCCGCCCTCCGGAAACCCAGTCCGCCAGGGCCACCCCCGCCACCAAGGCGGCGGAGGAGCTCCCCATGCCCCGGGCCAAGGGGATGGGGTTGAAGGCGCGGATGGCCAGGGGCTCCGCCTTAAGGCCCAAAGCGGCCATTCCCGCCCGGTAGCCCTGGTGGATCAGGTTGTCCGTGCCCTTCACCAGGCCCTCCCCTTCGTAGAAGAAGGCGTCTTCCCGGGCCGGGGCGGCCTCCACCTCCAGGTAGAGGTCCAAGGCCACGCCCAGGGCGTCAAACCCCGAGCCCAGGTTGGCCAGGGTGGCGGGAACGTAAAGCCGGGGCAGGTCCATGGTCCGGGGCAAAACCCCTTGCCCAAGACTATACCAGGGCGAAGGGCAGGCCTAGGCCCTTTTCCAAGGCCCGCCGCGCCCGGGGCAGGGCTTCCGCCACCTCCCGGGCGAGGAGGCCCACCCCCCTTTCCTCCGCTAGGAGGTCCCCGGCGAGGCCGTGGAGGTAGACGGCGAGCCTTGCGGCGTCAAAGGGGGCAAGCCCCGCCGCCATGAGGGCGGCGATGGCCCCCGAGAGGACATCCCCGGTGCCCCCGGTGGCCAGGGCGGGGTTGCCCGTGGGGTTCACGGAAAGCCGCTTTCCTTCCGCCACCACCGTGGGGTTTCCCTTGAGGACCACGGTGAGGCCCGTGGCCTCCGCCAGGGCCCGGGCGGCGGCCAAGGGGTCCTGGGTTACCTCCTCCGGAGGGAGGCCAAGAAGCCTCCCCGCCTCCCCGGCGTGGGGGGTGAGGACCGCCTTGACGCCGGCTTGGCGGTAGAGGGCCACCACCTCGGGATGAAGCGCATCGGCGTCCAACACCGTGGGCAGGCCCGCCTTTAGGGCCTCCAGGGCCCAGGCCTTCCCCCAAGGCCCCCCGCCCATGCCCACCGCCAGGGCCTCCACCCGCATGGGGGGAAGGGCTGGGGCGGGCACGGGGTGGAAGACGGCTTCCAGGGGTTCCAGGGGCGTTCCCTCCGGGACGGCCAGGTGCACGAGCCCTGCCCCCATGCGGTAGGCCCCCAGGGCGGCGAGGATGGGGGCCCCGGCGTAGCGCAGGGTGTCCCCCCGGTAGCCGCCCAGCACCCCCACCCGGCCCACGCTCCCCTTGTGGGCGGTGAGGGGGCGCCTGGGGAGGAGGGGCTTTAGGGCCTGGGGGGTCGCCACCTCGGGGAGGTCTTCCCGCTCCAAGAGGGCCTTTGGCAGGCCGATCTCGGCTAGAAAGAGCTTTCCGCAGGCCTCCCGGTGCAGGAGGTGGGGGGTTTTCAGGGCGGCGAAGGCGAGGGTGGCCGTGGCCCGCACGTGGGGGGTGAAGGGGAGGCCCGAGGGCAGGTCCAGGGCGAGGACGGGCAGGCTCGAGGCGTTCACCCGCTCCACGAGCCCGGCGTAGAACCCCTCCAGGGGCCCCTTGAGCCCGGTGCCGAAAAGGGCGTCCACCAACACCTCCCCCGCCCCCCAGGAGGCCTCCTCCAGGGGAAGGAGGGGAAGGCCCAGGGCCTCCAGGGCCTGGCGCATGAGGAGGGCATCCCCCCCTTGCCCGCTGGCGGCGTGGACCCGCACGGGCACCCCCCCAAGGTGGAGGTGCCGGGCCAGAGCCAGGCCGTCCCCGCCGTTATTCCCCTTGCCGGCGAGGACCACCGCAGGGGCGTCGCCGAAGAGCTCCCGGTAGACCAAGGCCGCCTTCATCCCCGCCCACTCCATGAGGAGGAGGGTGGGGTAGCCCATCTCCGCCGCTTTCCCGTCCGCTTCCCGCATGGCCTCGGGGGTGAAAAGCCGCATCCCCTTTAGCCTACCGCGCTAGGATGGGGTGGGGATGGAAAGGCTTTCCGAGGCAAGGAAGCGGCTTTCCGAGGCCAAGCGGGTGGCGGTCCTCACGGGGGCGGGCATCTCCAAGCCCTCGGGCATCCCCACCTTTCGGGACGCCGAGGGGCTTTGGCGGAACTTCAACCCCCTGGAGTACGCCATCCCCGAGGCCTACGCCCGGGACCCGGAGAGGGTCTGGGCTTGGTACGCCTGGCGCATCGCCAAGGTGCGGGAGGCCAAGCCCAACCCCGCCCACCACGCCCTGGTGGAGCTGGAGCGGAGGGTGCTCGCCCGGGGGGGGAGCTTCCTCCTGGTGACCCAGAACGTGGACGGCCTCCACGCCCTGGCGGGGAGCCAGAACCTGGTGGAGCTTCACGGCAACATCCTCAGGGCCCGGTGCGAGGCGTGTGGAAAGCGTTTTCCCCTCCCCGAGGCCTTCACGCCCCCGCCCTTTTGCCCGGCCTGCGGCCACCGGGCCCGGCCCGATGTGGTCTGGTTTGGGGAGTTCTTGCCCGAGGGGGCTTGGGAAAGGGCGGAAAGGGCCTTTGCCGAGGCGGACGTGGCCCTGGTGGTGGGCACCAGCGCCGAGGTGGAGCCCGCCGCCTCCTTGGGGCGCATCGCCTTCGCCGCCGGGGCCTACCTGGTGGAGGTGAACCCCGAGCCCACCCCCCTCACCCCCTTGGCCCACCTCTCCTTGCGCCAGGGGGCGGTGGAGGGGCTTGGGGCCTTGGTCTATGGGGAAGGCTAGCCTGCGCCTCCTCGCCGACCTCTGCACCCTGGGCCGGGGTGGGGTGGTCCTCCTCCTCTTGGGAAGGGTGGGGGAGGGGCCGGAGGCCTTGGAGGGGGTGGTGTACCTCCTCCTTCTGGGCTGGACCCTGGACGTTCTGGACGGGGTTTTGGCCCGGGCCTCGAGGCGGCCTTCCCCCCTTGCCCTCTGGGACTACCCCCTGGACGCCGGCCTCGCCTGGGCGGGCTTCGCCTACCTGGTGGGGGCGGGCCTGGTGCCCGTGGGCCTGGGCCTTTCCTGGATGGTCCTGGCCCTCACCCTTCTCCTCCGTTACCCCCACAAGAGCCTCTCCATGCTCCTCCAGGTGCCCGCCACCTTCGCCCCCTTTTACTTCGCCGCCTCCCTCGCCCCCGAGGCCTTCCGCATGGCCTTGCTCTGGGGCCTTTTGGCCCTCCTTCTGGACGGGCGGCGCTTCCTTGGGGTGGTGCGGGAGTTCCTGGAGGGGTTCGGCGCTAGGGCCGCCTAGCCCACCCTGCCCCGCCCCCGGTCCAGGAGGTAGAAGAGAAGCCCGGAGAGGAGGGCGAGGAGGGCCGCCATGGCCAGGGCCTCCCGGAAAGGCCCTTCCCCAGGCCGGCCCAGGCGCTCGTAGATGGCGAGGGTAAGGGTGGTCCACTCGGGCCGCCAAAGCACCAGGCTCGCCCCGAACTCCCCCAGGATGGCGGCGAGGGCCAGGGCTACCCCGGAGGCCAGGGCGGGGCGGAGGAGGGGAAGCTCCACCCTTAGAAAGGCGCGGAAGGGGGTGGCCCCTAGCGTCCTCGCCGCCTCCAGAAGGCTTGGGGGGAGGCTTCGTAGGGCAGGGAGGAGGGCCCGGGCCAGGAGGGGGTAGGCGAGGAGGGCGTAAGCGGTGAGGAGGAGGGCCAAAGAGCCCCGAAGGCCCGGGTAGGCCACCAGGTAGCCAAGCCCCACCGCCACCGGGCTCACCATGAGGGGAAGGAGGCCCAGGAGGTCCCAAAACCCGCTCCGCCTCGCCGCCACCCCGTAGGCCACCCCTAGGGGCAAGGCCAGGAGGAGGGCGAGGAGGCTAAAGCGCAGGGTGTTCTCCAGGGCCAGGGAAAGGGGGGTGAAGTCCTCCGAGGCCCAGGCGGCACGGAGGGCCAGGGGGCTTGCCTGGAGGAAAAGGGCGAGAAGGGGGGCGTAGAGGAGGAGGAAGAAGGCCCCAAGCCCCACGGGATAAGCCCAGGAGGCGGTGGGGAGGAGGGGGCCTGGGGCGAGGGGGTAGGCCCGCAGGCGCAGGTAGAGGAAGACCGCCAGGGCCAGGGTGAAAAGCTGCCAGGCCATGAGGGCGGCCGCCTCGGGGAAGGCCAGGCGGTGGGCCAGGAGGGTGTAGACCTCCACCTCGAGGGTGGCGTGCCGAGGCCCCCCCAGGAGGAGGGGCACCCCGAAGGCGGAGAAGGTGTAGAGGAAGACGAGGAGCCCCGCTCCCCCCAGGGCGGGGAGGAGGAGGGGAAGCCCCACCCTTAGGAAGGCGCGAAAAGGAGTGGCCCCCAACGTCCTCGCCGCCGCCAGGGGCCCCTCGAGGCCCAAGGCCACCGGCAGCAAGACCCTTAGGGCAAGCCCCAGGTTGTAGAAGACCGCCGCCAGGAGGAGGAGGGCGAAGGTGCCGTAGAGGTCCACCCCCAAGACCCCCCGGGGGCCTAGGAGGGCCAAAAACCCCAGGGCCACCACCGGGGTGGGGAGGACGAAGGGGAGGGTGGAAAGGGAAAGGAAAAAGGCCCTTAGGGGAAAGCGCCGCCGGAAAAGGAAGGCCAAGGGGAGGGCGAGGGTGAGGGTGAGGAGGGCCGAGGCCAGGCCGTACCCCAGGCTAAACCGGTAGCGTTCCCAGTAATAGGGGTTGGTCCAGGCGCTCCAAAACCCCTCCCCCAGGCCCAGAAGGAGGACCCGGAAGAGGGGGTAGAGGAGGGCGAAGCCCAGGAAAAGGAGGACCACCCCCCCGGGGAGCCGCGCCATCCCTTAGCGCCGCCCCCGGCGCACCGCCTCCGGGCTTTGCCCCTGGAGGACCACCTTGGTCCACTCCTCAATCCAGCGCTCCCGGTTCTCCGCCATGCGCTTGGGATCTAACCGGACGCTGCCTACAGGTTCCGGGGCGAAGCGGAAGACCTCGGGGAGCCTGGCGTCCCGCCGGGCGGGGTACATCCACATCTCCGTGGGGATGTTCTCCTGTACGGGGCGGGAGAGGAGCCAGTCCACAAGCTTTTTGGCCCCCTCCAGGTTCCTGGTGCCCTTCAGGATGCCCACGAACTCCACCTGGAAGAAGGCGAGCTCGGGGAAGAGGTTCCCCGTGGGGGGCTCTTGGTACTTGCCCTCGGAGTAATAGACCTCGGCGGCGGGGCTTGTGGTGTAGGAGACCACGATGGGCCTGTCCCCCTTGTACAGGGTGAAGTGGGTGTAGTAGGCCTCGCTCCAGCCCTTGGCCACCCGCACCCCGCCGTCCCTAAGCCTGGCCCAGAAGTCCAGGTAGCCGTCCTCGCCGAAGCGGGCCACGGTGGCCATGAGGAAGGCCAGGCCCGGGGAGCTGGTGGCGGGGTTCTGCACGGCGAGGAGCCGGGCGTACTCGGGCCTTGCCAGGTCCTCGGGCCCCTTGGGCAGGGGCCTATTCTGGAAGTAGGCCTTGTCGTAGTTCAGGCTCACCCAGCCGTAGTCCACGGGGAGGGCCCGGAAGGTGGGGTCCAGGAGCAGGGTGGCCTTGAGGTTCCTAATCTCCGGGCTCCGGTAGGGGAGGAGGATGTCCGCCTCGAGGGCCCGGGAAAGAAACGTGTTGTCAAAGCCGTAGAGCACGTCGGCGATGGGGGCGTTCTTGGTGAGGATGGCCCGGTTCAGGGTCTCCCCGGCATCCCCCGCCTTGAGGATGCGAAGCTTGAGGCCCGTTTCCCGCTCAAACTGGGCGACGAGGCCCTTGTCCAGGGAGAAGCTTTGGTGGGTGAGGAGCGTGACCTCTTGGGCCAGGCCGAAGGCCAAAAGCAGAAGGAGCGCCAAGGCTTTCCGCATAAAACCCCTCCTTGTCACCGGGAGGGGCCCGTCACCTTCCCTACGCCGGCATTACCCGGATCAGGTTCCAAGGGTATTTCTCAGCCCCTTTTGGGGCACCCCCGGTGACGCCCTTAGTCTACCACCCTTGGGGGGCGAGGACCTGGGCGAGGGCGGCGCGGAAGGCCTCGCCGAAGGCCTCGGGGGCGTCTATCCAGGGGTAGTGCCCGGCTCCCGGCACCACGCGGATGGGCGCCCTAAGGCGCTCCGCCACCTCCTCGGCGTAGGGGTAGCTGGTGCCGTCCCGCTCCCCCACCACCACCGCCAGGGCTTTGGAGGAGGGGGTGAGGTAGGGGGTGTAGTCCAGGCGCCAAAGCCCGTTCCGCAGGAAGGCCAGGGCGGGGGTGTCGGGCCCGAGGATCCCCGAGCCCTCCGCCAGCCACTCGTACTCCATGCGCCCCCTGGGGCTTGGGAACATGAGCCGGTCAAAGAGGAGCTTGGGCTCGGCCTTTTCCAGGGCGGCCTTGAGGTTTTCCTCGGGGTCTTCCCCTGGGGTGAGGCCCGCCGCCTCCGCCAGGCGGGCGGCAAGCCAAGGGAAGCTCACCCAAGGCCCAAGGAGCAGGGCGCCTTCCGCCTCGGGGTAGCGGCGGAGGACCTCCAGGGCCACCACCGCCCCGAAGCCGTGGGCCAGGAGGCCGAACCGCTCAATCCCCAAAGCCTCGGCCAGGGCCAGGGTGTCCTCCACCAAGGCGTCAACGGTGAAGAGCCTGGGGTCTTGGGGAAGCTCCAGGCTCCGCCCCGAGCCCCGCTGGTCAAAGTAGACCACGCGGAAGCCTTCCAGGTAGTCCTGGAGCCCTTCCCGGAGGACGTAGGCGTTGCCCCCGGGGCCCCCGTGGAGGACCAAGAGGGCGGGGGCGTGCTCGTCCCCCACGTCCTCCACGTAAAGCTCCGCCTCCCCTACGGGGATGTAGCCGATTTCTTCCCGCATCCCCTATAGACTACCCCATCCTCCAGGGTAAAGGCCCAGACCCGAGCCCCCGGGAGGCCTTCCGCCAGGGCCTGGGCCTCCTCCGAGGCCCCGAAGACCTCCAGGAGAAAGACCCCTTCCCCCGCCAGGAGCCAGTAAGGGTGGGGAAGCTTCTGGGCCAGGGCCTCCAGGGCCTTCCGGTCCTTGGCCTCCACGAAAAGCACCCTCATCCCTTCCCCCAAAGCCGATGGTAAAGGAGGACCTCGGCGCTTTCCTCCAGGGTGGTGAGGAGGCTATAGGCCTCTAGAAGGGCCTCTTCCGGCTTCTCCTTGGTTCCCTTGGCGAAGGCCCCGTGCCCCTTGAGGAGGCAGACGGGGTGGTCCCGCAGGGCCTCGGCCACCGCTAGGGCCGCCTCTTCCGTGGCGGAGGTGGTCTTGGGGGAGAGGACGGGGACCTCCTTGAGGTAGATCTGGCCCTCGAGGTCCAGGGGCACAAGTCTTTCCAAGCTTAAGGAAAGGGCCACCGCCACCCGAGGGTGGGCGTGGGCCAGGGCCACGGCGTCCGTGCGCCGGTAGACCTCGCGGTGGATGATGCTCTCCACGCTGGCGCCCGGGGGAAAGGGGCCCTCCAGGGGCACCTCCACGAGGTCCTCCGGGGTAAGCCGCGCCTTCTGCACCCCGCTTTTGGTGATGAGGAAGCCCTCCTTGGTGCGGGCGGAAAAGTTGCCGGCGGTGGCGGAGATGAGGCGCTGGGCGAAGAGGTCTTCCCCCACTTGGCGGAAGGCGGTGTAGAGCCTAGCCAGCATGGCCCCATTATGCGGGAAAAGGCGGCGGGAAAGCCCCGCCGCCCCATAAGCCCGTCCTTAAGCCTGCTTGCCCGGCTGCTCCCGGCGGGGGATGCGGCGGGCAGGGGCCTCCTTGGTGGCCTCCACCGCTTCTTTGCGGGCCTCCTCCAGGGCCTTCAGCGTCTTTTGGTCCACCACCTGGGTGAAGCGCACGAAGTCCGAACCGGTGCCGGCGGGGATCAGGCGGCCCAGGATGACGTTTTCCTTGAGGCCGATGAGCTCGTCCTTCTTCCCGGCGATGGCCGCCTCGGTGAGGACGTGGGTGGTGTTCTGGAAGCTGGCGGCGGAAAGCCAGCTCTTGGTGGAGAGGGCGCTCTTGGTCACCCCCATGAGGAGGGGCTTCCAGGCCACCGGGGTCTTGCCCTCGGCGATGAGCCTTTCGTTCAGGGCCTCCACGTCCCACTTCTCCAGGACCTGGCCTTCCAGGAGGCGGCTATCCCCGGGGTCGGTCACCTCCACGTACTTGAGCATCTGCCGCACCACGATCTCAATGTGCTTGTCGTGGAGCTTCACGCCCTGGGCCCGGTAGACCTTCTGGATCTCGTCCACCAGGTAGCGCTCCACCGCCTCGGGACCCTTGGCCTCGAGGAGCTGGTGGGGGTCAATGGCCCCGCGGGTGAGGGGCTGGCCCGCCTCCACGTAGTCCCCGTCCTTCACCACCAAGCGGGCGTCCTTGGGGAGCTTGTACTCCTTGGCGAAGCCTTCGGACTCCACGAAGACGGAGAGCTTGTCCTCGGTTTCCTCAATGCGCACCACCCCGTCAATCTCGGAGATGACCGCCTTGGCCTTGGGCCTGCGGGCCTCAAAGAGCTCAATGACCCGGGGCAGACCCTGGGTGATGTCCGTGCCCGTGGCCACGCCGCCCGTGTGGAAGGTGCGCATGGTGAGCTGGGTGCCGGGCTCCCCGATGGACTCCGCCGCCACCACGCCCACCGCCTCGCCGATGGACACGGGCCGGGCCATGGAGAGGTCGTAGCCGTAGCACTTCTGGCAGACCCCGTAGCGGGTCTGGCAGGTGAGGGGGCTCCGCACCGGCACCTCCTTGATCTCCCCGGCTTCCGCCCCCTTGATGAGGAGGTTCACGTCCTCCATGGAGAGGTAACGCCCCTCTTCCAGCCGTACCCCCTGCACCTCCACCTCCCGGGCCAGGACCCGGCCATAAAGCCCCGCCTCAATGTCCGAGCGCTTCCTCAGGCGCAGGGAGCGGGTCACCTCGTCGGGCTGGAAGAGGGGGACGGAGATGTAGTTGGTGGTGCCGCAGTCCGCCTCCCGCACCACGATTTCGTGGGCCACGTCCACCAGCTTGCGGGTGAGGTACCCGGAGTCGGCGGTCCTAAGGGCGGTGTCCGCCCCGCCCTTCCGCGCCCCGTGGCTAGAGATGAAGTACTCCAAAACCGTGAGGCCCTCGCGGAAGGAGGAGCGCACGGGCACCTCAAAGGTTTCCCCCGAGGGCTTTTGCATGAGGCCCCGCATGCCGCAAAGCTGGCGGATCTGCTGCGGGTTACCCCGGGCCCCGGACTGGGCCATCACGTAGAGGGGGTTGAAGGGGTAGTTCTCCTCAAAGTTCTTGAAGACCGCCTGGGTGACCTTTTCCGTGGTTTCCGTCCAGAGCTGGATCACCTGGTCGTACCGCTCCCGGTCCGTGAGGAAGCCCATCTCGTAGGCCTGCTCAATCTGGCGGAGCTTGCGGTCGGCCTCCTCCAGGTACTTCTGCTTCTCTGGCGGGATCACGGCGTCGTCAATGCCGATGGTGATGCCGCTCGTGGTGGAAAGGGTGAAGCCGTAGTACTTGAGGGCGTCCAGAAGCCGGGCCGTTTTCTCAATGCCCAGGCGCAGGAAGGACTGGTAGACCAGGTCCTTGAGGGAGTTCTTTTCCTGGGGGACGTCCATCTGCAGGAGCTCCTGGGCCACCTTCTCGTCCCCCACCGCCTCGCCCACGATGCGGGCGAAGAGGATGCGGCCCGGGCTCGTCTCCAGCCGCTTGCCCAGGTAGCGCACCGTGACCACGTCCTGGAGGTCCAAAAGCCCGTGGGCCACGGCCAAAAGGGCCTCGTCGGGGTTGGCGAAGATGAACTTGAGCCGGCCCACGCTGGTTTCCTTGCCCGCCACCTTGATGGGGGCGTTCAGAGCCACCTCGCCCCGTTCGTAGGCGGCCAGGGCCTCCTCGGGGGTGGCGAACTCTAGGCCCGCCCCCTTCTTCTCCCGCCGCACCTGGGTGATGTAGTAAAGCCCCAGGATGATGTCCCGGCTGGGCTTGGCCAGGGGCTCGCCGGAGGCGGGGGAGAGGAGGTTGTGGGCGGAGAGCATCTGGATGCGGGCCTCCGCCTGGGCGAAGGAGGAAAGGGGCACGTGCACCGCCATCTGGTCCCCGTCAAAGTCGGCGTTGAAGGCCTCGCAAACCAGGGGGTGGAGCTGGATGGACTGCCCTTCCACCAAGACGGGCTGGAAGGCCTGGATGCCCAAGCGGTGCAGGGTGGGGGCCCGGTTCAGGAGGACCACCTTCCCGTGGATCACCTCCTCCAGGGCGTCCCACACCTCGTCCTTGATGTCCCGTTGCCGCTCCAGCATGCGCCTCGCCGCTTTGACGTTGGGGGCGATGCCCTTTTCCTCCATCTTCTTGAGGAGGAAGGGCTTGAAGAGCTCCAGGGCCATGCGCTTGGGCAGGCCGCACTGGTGAAGCTTGAGCTGGGGGCCCACCACGATCACCGAGCGGCCCGAGTAGTCCACCCGCTTGCCCAAGAGGTTCTGCCGGAAGCGGCCCTGCTTGCCGGAGAGGATGTCGGTGAGGCTCCGCAAGGGGCGGTCGGAGCCGGGGTTGGTCACAGGGGCCCCGCGGCGGCCGTTATCGATCACGGCGTCCACCGCCTCCTGGAGCATGCGCTTCTCGTTGCGGATGATGATCTCCGGAGCCCCTTGGGCGAGGAGCTTCTTCAGGCGGTTGTTGCGGTTGATGAGGCGGCGGTAGAGATCGTTGAGGTCGCTGGTGGCGAAGCGGCCCCCGTCCACCTGGACCATGGGGCGGAGGTCCGGGGGCAGGACGGGGACGGCCTCGAGGATCATCCACTCGGGGCGGTTGCCGGAGTCCAGGAAGGCCCGCACCACCTCGAGGCGCTTCCGAGCCTTGGCCCGGCGGGCCCGGGAGGGGTGCTTCATCTCCTCCAGGAGTTCCTTCTCCAGCTTCTCCAGGTCCAGCTCCTTGAGGAGGGCCTGGATGGCCTCGGCCCCCATCCGGGCGTCAATGTCGTAGGACTCCACCACCCGCACCACGTTGCGGACCAGGTCCACCTCCACCCGGCCATAGATCTCGCTCTTGACCTTGCCCCCGTCCGCCAGCACGTCCCCGGGGGCTACCCGGTCCCCGGTGGAAACCTCCACGTCGTCCTCAAAGGGGTAGAGCTTGGCCTTCATCACCACGATGCTGGCGGGCTCGTGCAGGTGGACCACGCCTTCGGCCTCGGCGATGACCTCCTCCTCGGGGTCAATGGCGGCCACGATCTTGTCCCCCGCCTCCACCTTGGCCCCCTCCGGCACCACCACGTTCATGTGGGGGGCCACCCGGTACTCCTTGGGCTCGGTCCACTCCAGGGAGAGGGTGAGGTAGACCTGGTCCCCTTCCTCTTCCGCCCCCACCACCTTGGCGTGCATGTGGCGGGGTAGGCGCAAAAGGCCCTTGCCTTCCGCCAGGGGCTGGCCCACCTCCACGATCTCCCCGTGCACCACCTGGGGGGCAAGCCCCACGGGGAGGAAGTAGCGGGCCACGGGCTCCTCGTCTTGCAGGAGGGTGAGGAGGTAGCCTTCCTGGAGTTCCTTAAGCTCCACCACCCCCTCTTCCTCGGCCCGGAGGAGGTAGGGCTCGGGGAGCTCCGCCAGGATCTCCCCGGGCTTGTAGGCCTCCTTCTCCACCCAGGCGGCGAGGGGCAGGCGCAGGGCGGCCCGTTCCTTCTTCAGGTAGTCCACCACCACCCGGCGGGGGAAGCGGTAAAGGGCCACCCCGTCCATCCGGCTCACCACCCCGGGGGCGAGTTCTTGGCCCTTCACCACCTCCTCCCCGTCCTTCACCAGGGCGTCCACCCCCGCGGGCAAGGGGTAGGTTTCCTGCTTGCCGTAGCGGAGCTCCCGGTACTCCTCGTCGCTGAGGAGCTGGCGCTTCTCCACGGGGACGCCGTTCAGGATGGCCCCCTTGGGGTCTAGGACGATGTACTTGCTGAAGTAAAGCACCTGCTCCAGCTCGGTGGCGGAGAGGTCCAAGAGGGTGCCGATCTTGGAGGGTACGTCCTTGACGAACCAGATGTGGGCGGCGGGGGTGGCGAGCTCAATGTGCCCCATGCGGTAGCGGCGCACGATGCTCTTGGTCACCTCCACGCCGCAGCGCTCGCAGACCTTGCCCTCAAAGCGCTGGCGCTTGTACTTGCCGCAGGCGCACTCGTAGTCCTTGATGGGGCCGAAGATGCGCTCGTCAAAGAGGCCGTCCCGCTCGGGTTTGAGCGTGCGGTAGTTGATGGTTTCCGGCTTCTCCACCTCCCCGTAGCTCCAGGAGCGGATCTTCTCCGGGGAGGCCAGGGCAATGCGGACCTTGCGGACTTCCTTTTTCATCTTTCCTCCAGTTAGCGCTTGGATGCCAGCCCCTCAAAGATGTCCACGGGGTTGTCCTTCTCGTCCAGGGTCTGTACGTCCAGGGCCAGGGCTTGCAGCTCCTTCACCAGGACGCGGAAGGACTCGGGCACGCTGGGCTCGGGCACGTCCTCACCCTTGATGATGGCCTCGTAGGCGGCGTTCCTGCCTTCAATGTCGTCGGACTTGATGGTGAGCATCTCCTGCAGGGTGTGGGCGGCCCCGTAGGCCTCGAGGGCCCACACCTCCATCTCGCCGAAGCGCTGGCCGCCGAACTGGGCCTTGCCGCCCAGGGGCTGCTGGGTGATGAGGGAGTAGGGGCCGGTGGAGCGGGCGTGCATCTTGTCCTCCACCATGTGGTAGAGCTTCATGATGAACATCTGCCCCACCACGATGGGCCCCTCAATGGGCTCGCCGGAGCGGCCATCGTAGAGGACCACCTTGCCCTGCATGAAGAGTTCCTTGAGTTGCTCCTCGGGGCTTAGGCCAGGGCTCACCAGGCCAAGTTTTTCCGCCCGGGCCAGGACCTCCCGCTCCCGCTTGTCTACCCCGAAGCCCTCGGCCTTCCGCTTGCCGAAGTAAAGGTCAAAGGCCTCGGCCAAGAGGGCTTTGATCTCCGGCTCCGTGGCCCCGTCAAACACCGGGGAGATGTAGCGCTGGCCCAGGAAGTAGCCCGCCAAGCCCAGGTGGGTTTCCAGGATCTGCCCCAGGTTCATCCGGCTGGGCACGCCCAAGGGGTTCAGGATCACGTCCACGGGGGTGCCGTCCGGCAGGTGGGGCATGTCCTCCACCGGGAGGATCTTGGCCACCACGCCCTTGTTGCCGTGGCGGTTGGCCAGCTTATCCCCCACCTGGAGCTTGCGCTTTTGCGCCACGAAGACCCGCACCACCTCCCGCACCCCGGGCTTGAGCTCCACCCCTGGATCCCCCCGCCTGAGGCGCAGGGTGCCCACCACGATGCCCCCTTCCCCGGGGGGCACCCGCAAGGAGGTGTCCTTCACGTCCCGGGCTTTCTCGCCGAAGATGGAGCGGAGGAGGCGCTCTTCGGGCGAAGGCTCCTGCTCGCCTTTGAAGCTGGTGCGGCCCACCAGGATATCGCCGGGTTTGACCTCGGCGCCGATGCGCACCACGCCTTCCTCGTCCAGGTCGCGCAAGGCGGCCTCGGAGAGGTGCGGGATGTCCCGGGTGATGCGCTCGGGGCCCAGCTTGGTGTCCCGGGCCTCTATCTCGTAGCGCTCAATGTGGATGGAGGTGTAGAAGTCCCGCTTCAGGAGCTCCTCGCTGATGACGATGGCGTCCTCAAAGTTGTAGCCGTCAAAGGGCATGATGGCCACCAGGACGTTCTGCCCTAGGGCCAGGAAGCCCCCCTCCGAGGCGGGGCCGTCCGCTAGGAGGTCTCCCTTCTTTACCCTTTGCCCCACCACCACCCGGGGGCGTTGGTCCAGGGCGGTGCCCTGGTTGGAGCGCACGAAGCGGCGCAAGGGGTGCTCCACCAGGCGGCCATCGGCGTAGCGCACGGTGATGCGGCGCCCATCCACCGCCACCACCTCGCCGTCCTCCTCGGCGTAGAGGGCGGCCAAGGAGTCCCGCACCACCCGCTCCTCGAGGCCCGTCATCACCACGGGGGCCTGGGCGCGGATCAGGGGCACCGCCTGGGTCTGCATGTTGGAACCCATCAGGGCCCGGTTGGCGTCGTCGTGCTCCAGGAAGGGGATGAGGTTGGTGTTCACGGAGAAGACCTGCTTGGGGGAGACGTCCATGAACTCCACCTCCTCCGGGCTCACGATGACGGGCTCCCCCCGCCTCCGCGCCACCACCCGGTCCGTGGCGATGCGGCCTTCCTCCACGGGGGTGTTGGCCTGGGCGATGGTGTAGCGGTCCTCCTCCGTGGCGGTCATGTAGACCACCTCGTCCGTCACCACCCCGTTCACCACCCGGCGGTAGGGGGTGCGGATGAACCCGAGCTCGTCCACCCGGGCGTAGGCGGCCAAGGAGGTGATGAGGCCGATGTTGGCCCCTTCCGGGGTCTCCACCGGGCAGATGCGGCCGTAGTGGGTGCGGTGGACGTCGCGCACATCAAAGCCCGCCCGCTCCCGGGTGAGGCCGCCAGGCCCCAAGGCGGAGATCCTCCGCTTGTGGCGCAGGGAGGAGAGGGGGTTCGTTTCGTCCTTAAACTGGGAGAGCTGGCTGCGGCTGAAGAACTCCCGGATGGCGGCCTCGAGGGGCCGGTTGTTCACCAGCTTGGCCGGGGTCAAGGTGTCCCCACCCATGACCATGCGCTCCCGCACCCCGCGGGCCAGGCGGCTTAGGCCCACCCGGAACTGGTCGGCCATGAGCTCCCCCACGGTGCGGATGCGCCGGTTGCCCAGGTGGTCAATGTCGTCCACCTCGTGGCCCGGCGCCCCTGCGGTGAGGGCGAAGAGGTAGCGGAGGGTGGGCAGGAAGACCTCGTCCTTGAACTCCCCGTCCTCAAAGCGGGCCAGGGTGCGGCCCGAAAGGCGGATGCCAAGCTTCTCCTCGGCCTTGTACCGCCCCGCCTCCCCCAGGTCGTAGCGCCGGGGGTCGGCCAGGAGGCCGTAGAGGTAGGCCAAGGCCTTGTCCTTCTTGGGCGGGTCCCCGGGGCGGAGCAGGGTGAAGAGGCGCACCAGGGCTTCCTCGGGGCGCATGGAGAGCACCGCCTCGTCCAGAAGGCCTTGCACCAGGTCCCCGTAGGCCCCAAGCTCCCGGTTCAGGGTTTCGGCATCGTACCCCAAGACCCGGAGGAGCAGGACCAGGGGGAACTTGCGCTTGTTGACCTTCATGGAGACGGTGCCGTTTGGTTCCAACTCTAGGTCAATCCAAGGCCCCCGCTTGGGCAAGGGGATGATGCTGGCGATGTACCGCCCGGGGCGGGCGGGGTCTGGGGTGAAGTACACCCCGGGGGAGCGGTGGATCTGGGAAACGATGACCCGGTCAGCCCCGTTGATGATGAAGGAGCCGTCCTCGGTCATCAGGGGGATGTGGCCCAAGAAGACCTCGTCCTCCTTGATAAGCCCCGTGTCCTTGTGGATGAGCTGGAGCCGGGCGTAAAGGGGGGCCTGGTAGGTGAGGTCCTTCTGCCGGCACTCATCGGGTGGGAAAGGCGGCTCGCCGATGCGGTACTCCAGGAAGTCCAGGACCAGGCCGCCCTTGCCCTTGTCTCCTTCCTCAATGGGGAAGGTCTCCTTGAAGGCCGCCTGGATGCCCACGTTCTCCCGCTTTTCCGGGGGCACGTCGGCCTGAAGGGCCTTTTTGTAGGAAGCCACCTGGATTTCCGTAAGGGGAGGAAGGGGAATGACCTCTCGGATGCGACCGAACCGCTTAATCTCCATGCGTCACCTCAAAGGGGTAAGCGGGCCGCCCGAGGTAAGCTAACAGGGTTCTTCCGCAAGGGGAGCGCCCCTTGCGGTGGCTGGTTCTTACCGTGCTCCCTTGGCCCGACCAAAGAGCACAAACTCTACCTTACCCCAAAAGCACTTTCCCGTCAACTTAGGACGGGTGCTTTCCCTTAGCAAGCCGTTGGGCTAAGGGGTAAGCCGGTGCCGGTCCCGGGGGAAGGCCCGGGCGTAGCGCACGTTGGGCAGGCCGAGGAGCTTTTGCGTGAGCCGCTCCGCCCCGATGGCGAAGCCCCCGTGGGGGGGCATGCCGTACTTGAAGACCTCCAGGTACCCCTTGAAGCCCTCGGGGTCCATGCCCTTGGCCTTAAGGCTTTGCAAGAGCTCCTCGTACAGGTGGATGCGCTGGCCCCCTGAGGTGATCTCCAGGCCGCGAAAGAGGAGGTCAAAGCTCCGGGTGGTGCCGTCGGGCTCGGGGTAGGTGTAGAAGGGGCGCACCGCCCTTGGGTAGCGGGTGAGGAAGAGCCAGTCCGTGCCCCAACGCTCCTTGGCGTACTGGCCAAGGAGCCTTTCCGCCTCCTCGGAGAGGTCCTGGCCGGCGGGGTAGCCCAGCTCCTCCTTCAGGATGCGCCGGGCCTCGGCCAGGGTCAGGCGGGGGATGTCCTTGGGGAAGGAGGGCCACTCGGCCCCAAGGAGCCGGATCTCGTTCCCGGCAGCGGTGAGGGCTTCTTCCAGCATCTCCTGGAGGAGCGCTTCCTCCAGGCGCATGAGGTCTTCCTCGCCCTCAATGAAGCCCATCTCCACGTCCAAGGAAAGGTACTCGTTCAGGTGGCGGCTCGTGTTGTGCTCCTCCATGCGCCACACCGGGGCCACCTCGTAGACCCGCTCAAACACCCCCACCATGATCTGCTTGTAGAGCTGGGGGGACTGGGCCAGGTAGGCCCTTTGCTCAAAGTAGTCCACGCCGAAGAGCCCCGACCCTCCCTCGGCCCCGGCCCGCACCACCTTGGGGGTGAAGATCTCGGTGAAGTCCTGCCGGTCCAGATAGCGGCGGAAGCCCCGCACCAAGGCGGCCTGCACCTTGAGGGGGGCGCGGGCCTTTTCCCCCCTAAGGGTCACGTAGCGGTATTCCAGGAGGGTGTCGGGGTGGGCCCGCCACTCCTCCTTGGGGATCTCCACCGGGGTGGGTTCCAGGGCGGGGGAGAGGACCTCAAGGTCCTGGGCCTGGACCTCGAGGCCCCCCGGGGCCTTGGGGTTTTCCACCACCACCCCCCGCACCCGCAAGGAAGACTCGGGCAGGGGAAGCTTTCTTCCCCCCGTAACCACCTGCACCACCCCGCTTCGGTCCCGGAGGAGGAGGAACTGCACCTTGCCCAGGTCCCGCCGCCAGTGGAGAAAGCCCAAAAGCTCCACCTCCTCGCCCACGTGCCGCTTCAGGTCCTTCACCAGTACGCGCATCCTTCCCTCCTAAGCGTTTGCCCCCCCGGCCATGGGGGACCGGGGGGGCCAGGTGCACCGCCCCCCAGCTAGCCGTTGTTAAGAAGGCGCGGGCGCATGTTGGGCCTAAGTTTAGGAGGTTTCCCTTGGGAGGTCAAGTTGCTCAAAGGCCAAGACGAGCTCGGGAAGCCGCTCGGGTTCGGCCACGGCGAAGAAGTTCTCCTCCAGCTCCAGCCGGGCCGCCCACTCCCCTGCCACCCCGGCCAGGGTCCTGGGGCCCGCCTCCTCCCGGAGGAAGCGGCGCCTCCGAAGCCGTAAATCCCCTCCTTCCCCGTAGAAGACCTGGTAGACCACCCCGCCCCGGCGCTTTTCCGCATACCACCCCCCCTCAATGGGGCTCACCTCGTAGCCCAGGGCTTTAAGGGCTTCCATCCAGGACCTCCAGGGCCTCGGGGCTTTCCAGGACGATCTCGTAATACCCGGCGTAGAGGACGATGCGCCCCTTGGCCCGCACCCGCTTGCCCAGGTAGCTTTGGGGGAAGGGTTGCTGGAAAAGCCCATAGTTACGGGGGAAGGCCACCAGGCGCAGGTCGCTTTCCCCCGTGCCGAAGTGGAGGAAGGCCACGGTGCCCCGGTCCTCCACCCGCTGGATGACCCCTTCCACCCGGGCCACCCGGCCGAAATGCTTCGGGGCCTCCTGCCAGGGGATGACGCCTTCCACCTCGGGGAGGGCGAAGGGGTTTTCCTCTAGTCCCGCCTGGAAGTCCTTCTCCAGGGTGGCGAGGAGGCGGGCGAAGGCCTCGGGGGCCTCCTTGCGGGCAAGGAGCACGGCGAGCTCCCGGTTGGCGTTCAGGGAGTTGGCGCTCAGGTTCAGGCTTCCCAAAAGGGCCACCTCCCCGTCCTTGACCAGGACCTTGGCGTGGACATAGGGGTCGGGGAGGAAGCGCACCTCGGCCCCCGCCGCCTTGAGCGCCTCCGCCCCCGCCAGGAAGTAGGTGTCCCCGGGCTCGGCGGGGCTTCCCACCAGGCGCACCTTTACCCCCCGGGCCAGGGCCTCCTTCAGGGCCGCCACCACCTCGGGGTCCGCCATGGCCTGGTGTTCCAGGAAAAGCTCCTTCTTGGCCCCCTGGATGAGGGAGAGGAGGACCTCGCGGGCGTTGCCCTCCTTGACCCCGCCCAGGGTGCGGCTTGGGGCCCAGACGAGGAGGGAGCGGGAGAGGTCTAAGCGCTCCCCCTTCCAGTCCGCCTCAAAGACCCGGGCCACCTCGGCCACCTGCTTGGGGTCGTCCAGGATGAGGGCGTATTCCCGGTTGGCGCCGAAGGAGCTTCCCGTGAAGTTCATCGTCCCCACCCAGGCCCACCACCGGTCCACCACCACGCTCTTCTCGTGGACGAAGACGAAGCGGAAGGGGGTGGTGAGGCGCACCTCCACCCCCCGGTCCTTCAGGGCCTGGTAGACGGCGAGGTCCACCCGCCCGCCCGCGGGCTCCCGCTCCAGGAGGACCCGTACCCTAACCCCCCGGGCCGCCGCCTCGCCCAAGGCCTCCACCAGGTCCATGCGGCTTGGGGTCCAGAGGTAGACCTTGACCAGGATCTCCTCCCTGGCCGAACGGATGAGGTCCAGAAGGGGCTTTACCCCGTCCTCGGGCTCCACCACGAGCCGGGGGGCCGCCAGGGCGGCGAGGAGGAAAAACGCTAGGGCAAAAAGAAGCCTGCGCATCACCACCCAAAGCATACCTGGGCGTTATGGTCCGTGAGGGCCTCCGCCTCGGCGAAGCTAAGCCCCCGCACCTCCGCAAGCCGCGCCAGGGTGAAGCGGACGTAGTGGGGGCGGTTGCGCTTGCCCCGGTGGGGCTCGGGGGGGAGGAAGGGGGTGTCGGTTTCCACCAGGAGGCGGTCTAAGGGGAGGCGCTTCGCCACCTCCCTTAGGGCCTCGTTCTTCTTGTAGGTGAGGGGGCCTGCCAGGCTGAAGTAGGCCCCCACCTCGAGGCCCGCCCGCTCCAAGGCGGGGTGGCCCCCGAAGGCGTGGAGGACCACCCGCTTGGGGCGGTGGAGGAGGAGCCAGGCGGCGAGGTCCTCCTCGGCGCTCCCGTCCTTGCTCCGCACGTGGAGGACCAGGGGAAGCCCCCTTTCCTCCGCCAAGGTCGCCTGGAAGTCCAGGGCCCTTCCCTGGGCGGCCTTGGTTTCCGGCGTCCAGTAGTAGTCCAGGCCCGTTTCCCCGATGGCCCGCACCCGTTCGTGGCGGGCGTAGTGGCGGAGGGCCTCCTCCACCTCGGGGGAGAGGAGCTGGGCGCTCGTGGGGTGGAGGCCGAGGGCGGCGTACACGTTCCCTTGGGCCAGGGCCAGGGTTTTCTCCCAGCGGCCCGGGTCCACCCCGAGGGTGAGGACGGCCCGGAGTTCCGGGAGGTGGGCCTTCACCTCCGCTAGCTCCTCGGGCTCCAGGAAGTCCAGGTGGGCGTGGGTATCGGTCACGGGGATAAGCTTAGCCCAAGGGCCCTGTTGCCGGGGCCACGCCCGCCCCTTCCCGTCCCGGTAGGCTAAGGAGAGGCTATGAAGCGGTTGGCCTTTCTCGCCCTTCTCCTTCCCGCCTGCGCCCCCGCCCTTTTGGGGGTGGACCCCGAAAGGCTTCCCGACCCCAAGGACTGGGACCCGAGGCCCGCTCCCCTGGAGTGGTGGTACGCCTCGGGCCATGCCGAGCCCTACGCCTTCCACTTCGCCTTCTTCAAGGCCTACGCCCCTCCCTCCTACCGCATCCTGGGCTTGCCGGGAAGCCTCTTTGGCGCCTTCCACGCCGCCCACCTGGCCCTCACGGACCTGCGCACGGGGGAAAGGCGCTTTTTGGAGGTTTCCGACCAGGACCTCCTGGCCCCCCGGGGCCGGGCGGAGCCGGGGCCCAGGCTGGAGGTGGGGGGGTGGCGCCTGGAGCGGGAAGGGGAAGGCTTCCGCCTCTTGGCGGGCCCCCTCGAGCTCCTTCTCCTCCCGGAGAAGCCCCCCGTGGTCCACCCGCCCGGCTACTCGGGCACGGCGGAAACGGGGCGGATGTACTACCAGTCCTACACCCGGGCCCGGGCCGCGGGCAGGATTCTCGGGGAAAAGGCCGAAGGGGAGGCCTGGCTGGACCACCAATGGGGGGAGCAGCTTTCCGGGGTCCAGGCCACCTGGGACTGGTTCGGCCTCCACCTTTCGGACGGCTCCGAGCTCATGGCCTACCAGGTGAAGGACGCCCGGGGCCGGGTGGTCCAGGTCCTGGGAAGCCTTGTGGACCCCTTGGGGCGGGTTGAGGCCCTGGACCTCGCCTTCGTCCCCTTGGAGGCTTGGCGAAGCCCCTCGGGCCGGACTTACACCCTTTCCTGGCGCCTCGAGGGCCCGGCGGTTTCCCTAACCCTCAGGCCCCTCTTCCGGGAAGGGGAGATCCTCTCCCGCACCACCCGGGTGGCCTACTGGGAAGGCCCCGTGGCGGGGGAGGGGAGGCTTAGGGGCTACCCCGTGCGGGCCCGGGGGATGGGGGAGTTCGTGGCCGGGGCCTTCCGCCCGTAAATGCGCGTGCTATACTAAAAGAGGTTTAGTGCGTGGGTGATATTTATGGGCTTACGCGTGCTCGGCGTCAACGCATCGGCACGGACGGACGGGTTTACGACGGAGCTTTTGGACGAGGTTTTGGAGGCGGCCAGGCGCAAGGGCGCCACCACGGAGCGCCTGGACTTGGTGAAGCACCCCTTTCCCTTATGCGTGGGGAACTACTCCCAAGACCCTTCCTCCTGCGGCCCCGAAACCTGCGTGCAGGGGCCTTGGGACGGGTTTGGCAAGGTGGCGGAGCGGATCCTGAACGCCGACGCCGTGGTCTTCGCCACCCCCGTGTACTGGTTTAGCGTTTCCGCCCGGATGAAGGCCCTCCTGGAGCGGATGACCTCCATGGAGAACCAGGGGCTCTTGAACCTGGGCAAGCCCATGGCCCTCCTGGCGGTGGCCGAGGAGGAGGGGGCGAGCCAAGCCTTGGCCCAGATGCTCCTGCCCCTTTCCTACATGGGCTTCGTCCTTGCGCCCCTGGGCCTCGTCTATGCCCACCGGCGGGGGCTTGCCACCTTTAAGGAGAACCCGGAACTGGTGGAGGACGCCCGCATCGCCGGGGAGAACCTGGTCCTCCTGGCGGAAAGGCTTAGGGGGGCCCCCTTCCAGGAGCCCCCTCCCAGCTACACCTACCGGGTTCCCCGCCTCCCGGGGGTGGCCGCCGACTAGAGGTAAAGGGGCTCCACCCCTTCCTGGGCGAAGGGGAGGAGCTCGTAAAGGGCCCGGGGGTCAGGGGGCGGGTCCAGGAGGAGGCCCGCTTGGGGAAGCTCCTCCGCCTTGAGCTTTCGGGGCGGGGCTAGCTCCAAGGGCTTCCCCTCCCGCTTGGCGTAGGTGGCCCCGTAGTAGAGCCGGTTCCTGGCGGTGAAGAGGGGGGTGAGGGGCGGCCCTCCTTCCGCCAAGAAGGGCCAAGAGGCGGCGAGGAGGGAGCTAACCCCATAGACCCGGGCCCCTTGGGCCAAGGCGATGCCAAGCCCCGCCGCCAGGGCGATGCGGAGGCCCGTGTAGGAGCCTGGGCCCGTGCCCAAGACCAGGGCGCCGATCTCCTCCTTTTTCGCCCCCGCTTCGGCCAATACCTCGTCCAGGAGGCCAAAAAGCGCCTCCTCGTGCCGCCTTCCCAGGCGCACCACCCGGCCCACCCCCTCTTCCCCCCGGAAGGCGCCCAGGGCCAGGTAGGGGGTGGCGGTGTCCAGGGTCAGGGTCCACACAAGCCCCATCCTAAAGGGGGTTGGTATACTCCGGCACGGGATGCGGGGGTACCCGTTGCACCTTCTCCTCTCCTTTGGGGTCCTTTGGGCCTTGGCGGTGCTGGCGGAAAGGCTCGGCTTTGCGCCGGCCTTTTTGGTTCCCCTTGGGGCTTTGGCCTATGGCGGTTTGGCCCTTTACGGCCTCCGCTTTGGCCTCCGCCATGCGCTTTTGCTTTTGGGGCTTCTCGCCCCCTGGTTTCCCTGGGCTTCCGTCCTCGTCCCCCTCGCCTTCGCCCTCCTCTTTGGCCGGCGCATGGGGGAGAAGGAGCAGGCGGCCTTTTACGGGTGGGCTTTGGTCTGGCCCGCCCTGGCCCTTCTCTTGGTCTGGCAGGTCTTTCCCACCTTTTACGCCTTTTACCTGAGCCTTTTTGAGAAGGTGAACTTCCTGCGCCCGGCGGCGTTCGCTGGGCTTGAGAACTACCAGATCCTCCTTAGGGACCCGCTCTTTTGGCGGGCTTTGGGCAACACCTTCTGGTACGTGCTCTTCACCGTGCCCACAGGGCTTCTCCTGGCCACCGCCATCGCCATCCTCTTGAACACGGGGGTGGCCTTCCAGGGGTTTTACCGCACGCTTTACTTCCTCCCCTACATCACCGCCCTCACGGCGGCGGCGGCGGTGTGGCGGTGGATCTACCACCCGGAGTTCGGTTTTCTCAACTGGCTTCTCGGCACCCCGGGCCTGGACTGGCTCAACACCCCCACGGGGGTCTTTGCCCTTCTCCTTAGGCCCCTGGGCCTCGAGCCCCAGGGCTTTTGGGCGGGGCCGAGCCTGGCCTTCGTGGCGGTGATGGCCATGAGCGTCTGGCACTTCCTGGGGTACCAGGTGGTGATCCTTTTGGCGGGGCTTCAGGCCATCCCCAAGGAGTACTACGAGGCGGCGGCGCTGGACGGGGCCAACTTCTTCCAGCAACACCGCCTCATCACCTGGCCCCTCCTTTCCCCCACCACCTTCTTCCTCTTCACCCTGGGGGTGATCGGGGCCTTCCAGGTCTTCACCCAGGTCTACGTCCTCACCCCCACGGGGGGGGTCTTGCAGGACACCCTGACCCTGGCCTTTTACCTCTACAACAAGGGCTTCCGCGATTCCGACTTCTCCTACGCCAGCGCCATCGCCATGGTGACCTTCCTGATCATCCTGGTCCTTACCCTGGTGCAGCGGCGGGTCTTGGAGCAGCGGGTGAACTATGAGGTTTAGGATTTCCACCTTCTTGGTCCACGTTCTTCTCCTGGCAGGGGGGCTCTTGATGGCCTTCCCCTTCTACTGGATGCTGGCCACGAGCCTCAAAAGCCCCCAGGAGGCCCTCCAGGCCAAGCCCATCTGGGTGCCGGAGAGGATGAGGCCGCAGAACTGGGTGAAGGCGGCAAGGCTTGGGGATAGCCCCTTGTGGGGGGGCTTGGGCCCTGGGCGGAGCGTGGAGCTTGCCTTCCCGGGGGAGGAGGAAAAGCCCCCCAGGGCCTTCGTGCCCCGAACCCCGGGGGCCTTTTTTGACCCGGTGGCGGACGGGACCCGGGTGGAGGTGGCCTACCGGGAAGGGGCTTGGCGGATCCGCCTCACCAACGCCACGGAAGGGGCCTTCCGGGTCCTGCCCTTGGTGGTCCTTTGGCCCAAGGAGGTGCCCCTTTCCCCGCCCTTGCCCCCCGACGCCCTCCGCTCCCAGGGGGAGGCGTGGCGGCTGGAGTGGGTGAACGCCGTGCCCGGGGCCTTGGGGTACGTGTTCCACAACTACCTCGAGGCCTGGCGGGCCGCCCCTTGGGGCCGGTACTTCTTCAATAGCTTCTTCACCGCCCTGACCCAGGTGGCGGTGGGCCTTTTCCTGGCGGCCTTGGCCGCCTTCGCCCTGGCCCGGGTGCCCTTCCCGGGCAAGGAGGGGGTCTTCGTCCTCATCCTGGCCACCATGATGGTGCCGGGGGAGGTCCTCCTCATCCCCAACTACGTCCTCTTGGCCCGGCTCGGCTGGCTGGACACCTACTACGCCCTGATCGTGCCCTGGCTGGCCTCCGTCTTCGGCATCTTCCTCCTTAGGCAGTTTTACCTCTCCTTGCCCCAGGACCTCTTTGACGCCGCCCGCATAGACGGGGCCGGGTACCTCACCCAGCTTTTCCGCATCGCCTTGCCCCTTTCTTTGCCGGGGCTTGTGTCCTACGGCATCTTCACCTTCCTGGGGGCCTACAACGCCCTCCTCTGGCCCCTCATCGTCACGCAAAGCCCAGAGATGCGCACGGTGCAGCTCGGCCTCCAGGCCTTCGTTTCCGAGGCGGGCTCGGACTACGGGGCCTTGATGGCCGCAAGCACCTTCGTCATCCTCCCGGTCATCCTGGGCTACTTCGTGGCCCAAAGGCAGTTCATCCAGGGCATTGCCCGCTCGGGGCTCAAGTAGCTGACCCTGTTCTGACGCCGGGCGGTATACTCCTATGGGAGGTGTAGAGGCGTATGAAGAAGGTATTACCGCTTGTAGCCCTTCTAGGGCTCGCCCTGGCCCAGCAGGCCAAACCGGAGGACGTCATCAAGGAGCAGTGCGCCAAGGCCAGGGTGGTGGCCGAGCTCTGGCACGGCTTTACCGGCGGGGCCCCGAAGCTCGCCTTGGAGAACCTGGTGGTGGAGTTCAACAAGACCCAGCAGGGCCGTTGCGTCCGCCCCGTGCCCCAGGGGGGGTACCGGGACCTCTCCACCAAGATCAAGGCCGCCTTCGCCGCCGGGAAGGTGCCGGCCATGGCCCAGGCCTACGAGAACAACATCGCCCTCTACCTGGAGGCCAAGGCCCTCTTGCCCATTGAGTCCTTGGGGGTGAAGCTCCAAGGGGTGAACCTCACCTTCCTGAACGCCGTGCGCTTCGGGGGCGTGGTCTACGGGGTGCCCTTCAACAAGAGCATCCAGGTCCTCTACTACAACAAGGACCTCCTGAGGAAGCACGGGGCCAAGGTGCCCACCACCCTCGAGGCCTTCGTCTCCCTGAGCAAGCGGCTTTCCCAAGCGGAAGGGGGCCCCGTGTACTGGTTCCAGCCCGACGCCTCCACCTTCGCCTACTTTTTCTTCAACCTGGGGGGCAGTTACCTAAAAGACGGCAAGCTCGTCCTGAACTCCAAAGAGGCGGTGGAGGCCCTCACCCTCCTGCAGAACGGGGTGAAGGAGGGCTGGGCCAAGGCCATCACCTCCGGCTACATCAACCAGAACCTGGGCTCCGGCCCTTACGCCTTCAGCGTGGACACCTCCGCCGGCTACACCTACTACCGCCAAGGGGCCAAGTTTGACCTGGGGGTGGCCACGCTTCCGGGGAGCAAGGGGCAGGCGGGCTTTGGCCTGGTCCAGGGCACCAACCTGGTGGTCTTCCGCCAGGCCTCCAAGGAGGAGCAGGCGGTGGCCAAGGACTTCCTGCAGTTCGTCCTAAGCCCCAGGGCCCAGGCGGTCTTCGCCACGGCCACGGGGTACGTGCCCGTGACCGAGGCCGCCCTCAAGGACCCCGTCTACCAGAGCTACGTGGCCGAGAACCCGGACTACGCCACCATCGTCCGGCAAAGCCGCTACGCCAAGTTTGAGCCCGCCTTGGCCGAGTGGGAGCAGATCCGCTTTGACATCCTGGGCCAGGCCATCAAGGAGGCCATCCTGAACAAGGTGGACCCCAAGGCGGCCCTGGACAAGGCGCAGAAGCTCGCCGAAGACCTCCTTTCCGGAAAGACCCGCTAGGCCAAAAGCGCTTAGGCCGCCCGCCCCAAGGCGGGCGGTTTAAACTTAGGGCATGCCCAAGGGATACCATGACCGCGTGGCCTTCGTGGACCTCACCACGGGGCGCATCTGGTACGAAAGCTACGGTGAGGGCTTTTGGCGCCGGTGCCTGGGGGGTAGGGCCCTTGCCGCCTACCTCCTCCTCAAGCACGTGCCCAAGGGGGCGGACCCCCTGGGACCGGAAAACGCCCTCGTCTTCGCCCCCGGGGTCCTCACCGGCACCCCCATCTCCGGCTCGGGGCGGAACACCGTGGCCGCCAAGAGCCCCTTGACCGGCGGGTACGGGGACGCCGAGGGGGGCGGCTTCTTCGGGGCTGAGCTGAAGAACGCCGGGCTGGACGCCCTGGTGGTCTTGGGCCAGGCGGAAAGCCCCGTCTACCTGCACGTGGAAGGGGGGGAGGTGGCCATCCACCCTGCCCCCCACCTTTGGGGCAAGGACCCCTTGGAGGTGGAGGCCCTCCTCAAGGAGGCGCACGGGGGGAATACCCGCATCGCCCAGATCGGCCTGGCGGGGGAGAACGGGGTCCTCACCGCCAACGTGATCCACGACCTGGCCCACTTCGCCGGCCGGGGAGGCTTGGGGGCGGTGATGGGGGCGAAGCGCCTCAAAGCGGTTTCCGCCCGGGCAAGGAAGGAAACCCTTCCCCCCTACCACGACCCCGCCCTCCTCAAGGAGCTTGCCCGGCGCATGGCCAAGGAGCGCATGGAGCGGGCGGCGGGCCTGGTCACCATGGGCACCGTGGGCACGGTGAAGCCCTTTAACCTCCGTGGGGTCCTTCCGAGCCACAACTTCCTGGATGGCTTCTTGGAGGGCGCCGAAGCCCTGGACGGCACCAGCCTGGACGCCCTGGGCATCCGCATCGGCCGGGACACCTGCTACGCCTGCGCCATCCGCTGCAAACAGGTGGTGAAGATTGAGGGCACGGGCAAGTACGACGTGCGCCCGGAATACGGGGGGCCGGAGTACGAGGGGCTTGGGGCCCTGGGCTCCACCTGCGGGGTCACCGACCCCTACGCCGTGACCAAGGCCAACACCCTCTGCAACCAGTACGGCCTGGACGTGATCGGGGTGGGGGTGACCATCGCCTGCGCCATGGAGGCGGTGGAGAAGGGCTATTTGGACGATGAGGGCCTGGGCCTCCGCTTCGGCAACGGGGATGCCCTCATCGCCGCCATTGAAAAGCTCGCCCGCAAGGAGGGGCGGCTTGGGGCCCTTTTGGCCCTAGGGGCGAAGCGCTTGGCGGAGGCCCTTGGCCACCCCGAGCTCGCCATGCACGTGAAGGGGCAGGAGGTGCCCATGCACGACCCCCGGTACAAGCGGGCCCTGGGGGTGGGCTATGCCCTTAGCCCCACGGGGGCGGACCACAACCACAACCTCCACGACACCGCCTTCGCCAAGGAGGGGAAGGCCCTAAAGGAGCTCCGCTTCTACGGGGAGGAGTTCCCGCCCTTGCCCATAGAGGACCTTTCCGAGACCAAGATCCGCATGCTCTGGACCAAGACCCGGGAGCGGGGCTTCGTGAATAGCCTAGTGCTTTGCGACTTCGTGCCCTGGACCCCCGAGGAGTGGCAGGAGGCGGTTTACGCCGCCACGGGCTGGCGCCTTACCCCCGAGGAGATGCTGGCGGTGGGGGAGAGGACCTTGCAGCTCACGCGCCTCTTCAACCTGCGGGAGGGGATCTCCCCGGAGGAGGACCGGCTTCCCGAGCGCTTCTTCCAACCCTTCCGGAAAGGGAACCTCGAGGCCCGGCTGGACCCGGTGGCCTTCCGGGAAGGGGTTTTGGCCTACCGCCGGCTTGCAGGGTGGGAGGAGGGCGTGGACCCCAAGCGGCTTGCCGCCTTGGGCCTAGAGGAGTTCCAAAACGCCTTGGCGTAGGAGGGCGGGCAGGGGCGGTTCCCCCACCCTGAGAAGGGCGTACCTGCCCCGGAGGAGGGCGAGGAGGCGGAGGGCCTGGAGGTGCTTCGCCAGGGCTTCCCGGTAGGCCTCCACCTCCTTCTTCCCCACCAGAAGGGCCTCCCCCGTTTCCACGTCCCTTAGGAAGGCTTCCCCGAAGGGCGGCTGGAGTTCCTCGGGGGAGAGGACCTGGACCAGGACCACCCGCCGGGGGAGGAGCCTCGCCCAGGGCAAGGGGTCCAGGCCGTCCGTGAGGAGGACCAAGGTCCCCCTCCCCGCCCCCCAGGCCCCGGGCATCCCCCGCTTTAGGCGGGCCAGAGGGTCCTCCTGCCGGGCGATCCGGAGGAGGAGGGAGGCCACCTCCTCGGCGTAGGCCAGCTTCCCGTGAAGGCGCATGCTCTCGCTTTCGTCCAAGTAGAGGCGGAACCGGGCCCTTTCGGGGGCGGTTTCCAGGCGGGTGTAGAGCCTTCCCGTCTTGGCGTAGGCCCGCCAGTGGACCCGGCGCACCTCGTCCCCGGGGGCGTAGGGGCGAAGCTCAAAGAACTCCCCTCCAAAGCCCTTCCTCCGGGCAAGCCGCTCCCCGGGGTAGGGGAGGTAGGGCTTGGTGGCGAGGCGGTAGCGGGTCATGCCGGCTGGCAGAAGGTGCAGACCCCCACGGGGGGCAAGGGTTCCATGACCTCCTCCCGGCTTCCCTCCCGGAAAACGGTGATCCCCTTGCACCCCTCCTTCCAAGCGGTGAGGAAAAGCCTTTCCACCACCTCCTTGGGGGTTTCCTTGGGCAGGTTCACCGTGGAGGAGATGCTTTGGTCCACGTGGCGTTGCAAGGCGGCCTGGAGGCGCACCCTTTGGAAAGGGTCCACGGTGTGCGCCGTGGGCCAGTCGGGGATGCCGCCTTTTGTGGCCTTGCGGTAGCGTTTAAGGAGGGGGTGCTCTGCCAGGAAGACCTCTCCCCCGGCGTGGCGGAGGTAGGTGAGGGCGAAGATGGGCTCAATGCCGCCCGTCACCCCGGCCAGGATGGAGATGGAGCCCGTGGGGGCGATGGAGAGGAGGGCGGCGTTCCTTAAGCCCTTTTCCACCTTCTGGATGAGGGCTTCGGGGAGGGCCTGGATGAAGGGGCTTTTGAGGTGTTCCCGGGCGTCAAAGGCGGGGAAGGGGCCCTTCTCCTGGGCCAGCCGGGCGCTTTCCTCGTAGGCCGCCTCCTTGATGCGGCGCATGACCTCCTCGGCAAGGCGGAGGGCTTCGTCCCCGCCGTAGGGGAGGCCCAGCATGGCCAGCAGGTCGGCGAGGCCCATGACCCCAAGCCCGATGCGGCGGCTTCTTAGGGAGGCTTCCTTCTGGGCCGCTAGCGGGTGGCGGTTCTTGCCCAGGTCCACCACCAAGTCCAAAAAGCGCACCGCAAGCCGGGTGGCCTCCTCGAGGGCGGCGTAGTTCAAGGAGGCTTGGGGGGTGAAGGGAGCCTTTACGAAGGCGGCCAGGTTTAGGCTCCCTAGGTTGCAGGCCCCGTAGGGCTCCATGGGCACCTCGCCGCAGACGTTGACGCCTTGCACCTCCGTCCCCCCGTACTGGGCCGTGGCCCAGGTGCGCACCCGGTCCCAGAAGAGGAGGCCGGGCTCGGCGCTATTCCAGGCGGCCTCCACCAGGGCTTCCCAGGCCTCCTTGGCCCGGATTTCCGCCCGGATTTCTTCCCTGGGCGTGGTGAAGGAAAGCCGCCAGGGCTCGTCGGCCAGGGCGGCTTCCAGGAAGGCGTCCGTGGCCCTTAGGGAGAGGTTGGCGTGGCGGATCCTCGTGCGCTCGGGGTCGGTTTTGGCCCTGAGGAAGTCCAGAAGCTCGGGGTGGGTGTCGGAGAAGGTGAGCATGAGGGCACCCCTTCGCCCCCCGCTTGCCCCCATGACCCCGGCCAGGGTGGAGAAGAGCTCCATGAAGCTCACCGCCCCCGAGCTTTCCACCCCGGCGTTGCCTACCTTGGCCCCCTTGGGGCGGAGGACGTCGGCGTTGGTGCCCACCCCGCCCCCGTAGGCGAAGGTGCGCATGGCCTCGTCCAGGAAGCGGGCGATGCCCTGCACGGAGTCTTCCCGGATGGGGAGGAAGTAGCAGTTGAAAAGGGTGCTTTTCCGCCAGTTGCCGAGGCCGAAAAGGATCCTCCCCCCGGGAACGAAGCGGAAGTCCTGGAAGAGCCAAAGGTAGGCTTCCTCCATCCCCCGGTCCACCCGGGCGGCGTGGCGGGCGAGGCGGCGCCATAGCTCCGGGGGGGTGGCCTCGAGGGGCCGCCCCTCCCTGTCCCTCAGGGCGTAGCGCTTGAGGAAGACGCTCGCCCGAAGGTCGTCCCCTTCAAAGAACTCCAGGGCGAGCCGGTAGGCTTCCTCTTCCCGGTAGGGCTTGGGCACGCCCTTAGTTTAGACCCTGATGGTGACCCGGGCCCCGGTTTCAAAGAGGTGGATGGAGTCAATAAAGCGCACCACCCGGGTGGCGTGGCCCATGACGATGGAGTGGGTCCTGGCCCCCCCGCCGAAGAAGCGCACCCCTTCCAGGATGTCCCCGTCGGTGATGCCCGTGGCGGCGAAGACGATCTCCTTGCCCGGGGCCAGGTCCTCCGTGCGGTAAACCCGGTGCTCGTCCCCGCCCATGGCCCTAAGCCGCGCCCGCTCCTCCTCGTTCTGGGGCACGAAGCGGGCCTGGATCTCCCCGCCTAAGCACTTGAGGGCGGCGGCGGCCAGGACCCCTTCCGGGGCCCCGCCGATGCCCATGACGGCGTGGACCCCCGTGCCCCGGATGGCGGCGGCCAGGGCGGCGATCACGTCCCCGTCGGAGATGAGCTTGACCCGGGCCCCCGCTTCCCGGATCTCCCGGATGAGCCTTTCGTGCCGGGGCCGGTCCAGGACCACGATGACCAGGTCCTCCACTGAGCGTTGCAGGGCCAGGGCCAAGGCCTTCAGGTTGGCGGAAACGGGCCAGGTGAGGTCCACGAGCCCGGCGGCGGGCGGGGGAACGATGAGCTTTTCCATGTACATATCCGGGGCGTGGAAAAGCCCCCCCTTTTCGCTTAGGGCGATGACGGTCACGGCGTTGGGCAGGCCCTTGGCGGCGGTGGTGGTGCCCTCCACGGGGTCCACGGCGATGTCCACCTCCAAACCCCCCTGCCCCAGGACCTCCCCGATGTAGAGCATGGGGGCCTCGTCCATCTCCCCCTCGCCGATGACCACGGTGCCCCGGATGGGGAGCTCGTTGAGCACCCGGCGCATGGCCTCGGTGCCCGCTTCGTCCACCGCCTCCTTGTCCCCCTTGCCGGCGAAGCGGCTTGCCGCCAAGGCCGCCTGTTCCGTCACCCGCACCACTTCCAGGACGAGCCTGCGCTCAATTTCCATGGTTCCATCATAAAGGGCCTAGCCCTGGGGCCGGTGCCGGGCCCAGAGGGTTTCCGCCAGGTCCTCTAACCCCACCCCCTCCTCCGCCAGGGTGAGGAGGAGGTGGAAAAGGAGGTCCGCCGCCTCGTGGCGCAGTTCCTCCTTGTCGTGGTTCTTGGCGGCCAGGATCACCTCTCCCGCCTCCTCCCCGATCTTCTTCAGGATGCGGTCTAGGCCCGCCCGGTGGAGCCTCGCCACGTAACTCCCCTCGGGAAGCGTCCTTAGCCTTTCCTCTATGGTGGCGTAGACCCTTTCCAGCACCTCCCCGAGGCCGGGGGCGGCGCTTTCCCGGAGGAGAGGGCGGTGGAAGCAACTCCTTTCCCCCGTGTGGCAGGCGGGGCCCTGGGGGAGGACCTTGTAGACCACGGCGTCCCCGTCGCAGTCCAAGAGGACCTCCACCACCTCCTGGTAATGCCCCGAGGTCTCCCCCTTGCGCCAGAGGGCTTGGCGGCTTCGGCTATAGAAGGTGCTCCGCCTGGTCCTTAGGGTTTCCTCCAGGGCTTCCCGGTTGGCGTAGGCCAGGGTGAGGACCTCCCCCGTGCGGGCGTCCTGGACCACCACCGGGACCAGGCCCCTTTCGTCAAAGCGCACCGCCTCCAGGTCCATGCCCCTAGTCTAGCCGCACCCGCACGCCCCTTTCCGCCAGGAAGCGTTTGAGCTCGGGGATTTGGATCTCGCCGAAGTGGAAGACGCTGGCGGCTAAAGCGGCCTCCGCCCCCGCCTGGAAGGCCTCGAGGAAGTGCTCCTCCTTCCCCGCCCCCCCGCTCGCAATCACGGGCACGTTCACCGCCTCCGCCACCTGGCGGGTGAGCCTTAGGTCGTACCCCTCCTTGGTCCCGTCCCGGTCCATGCTGGTGAGGAGGATCTCCCCGGCCCCCAGCTCGGCCCCCCGCACCGCCCACTCCACGGCGTGGAGGCCCGTGGGCACCCTCCCCCCCGCGATGTAGACCTCGGGGAAATCCCCCCGCCACCGGGCGTCAATGGCCAGGACCACCGCCTGGGCGCCGAAGTGGTCGGCGAGCTCCTGGATGAGCTCGGGCCGCTTCACGGCGGCGGAGTTCACGCTCACCTTGTCCGCCCCGGCCAGGAGAAGCCTCCGGGCGTCCTCCAAGGAACGCACCCCCCCGCCCACGGTGAGGGGGATGAAGACCCTTTCCGCCACCTGGGCCACCACGTCCAGGAGGATGGCCCGCTCCTCGTGGGTGGCGGAGATGTCCAAAAAGACGAGTTCGTCCGCCCCCGCCTGGTCGTAGGCCTGGGCCGCCTCCAGGGGGTCTCCGGCGTCCTTCAGGTTCACGAAGTTCACCCCTTTGACCACCCGGCCGGCGTGGACGTCCAGGCAGGGGACGATGCGCTTGGCGAGGCCCATCGGGGCCAGTATAGGCCACTTTTCCCTTCCTCGCCTGGATGGTAGCATCTAAAGGATGGAACGGGTGAACGTGGTGGGCGGGGGCCTTGCGGGAAGCGAGGCCGCCTGGACCCTTTTGCGCTTAGGGATCCCCGTGCGGCTTTTTGAGATGCGCCCGAAGCGCATGACCCCGGCCCACAGCACGGGGCTTCTCGCCGAGCTCGTCTGCTCCAACTCCCTGGGCGGGGAGGGCATGGCCAACGCCAAGGGGCTTTTGCAGGCGGAGATGCGCCTTGCGGGAAGCCTCGTCATGGAGGCGGCGGAAAGGGCCCGGGTCCCCGCCGGGGGGGCCTTGGCCGTGGACCGGGAGGAGTTTGGCGGCTTCATCACGGAAAGGCTTTCCCGCCACCCCTTGTTGGAGCTCGTGCGGGAGGAGGTGGTAGAGATCCCAGAGGGCCTCACCGTCTTGGCCACGGGGCCCCTCACCGCCGAGCCTTTGGCCGAGGCGCTAAAGCGCCGCTTCGGCGACCACTTCCTCTCCTACTACGACGCCGCAAGCCCCGTGGTGCTTTACGAGAGCATTGACCTCAGCAAGTGCTTCCGCGCCGGGCGCTATGGGCAGAGCGCCGACTACCTCAATTGCCCCATGACGGAGGAGGAGTACCGCCGCTTCTACGAGGCCCTGGTGGCGGCGGAGAAGCACCAGCCCCACGACTGGGAAAACCTCCAGTTCTTTGAGGCCTGCGTGCCCGTGGAGGAGCTCGCCCGGAGGGGCTACCAGACCCTGCTCTTTGGGCCCATGAAGCCCGTGGGGCTCAAGGACCCCCGCACGGGGAAGGAGCCTTTCGCCGTGGTGCAACTCCGCCAGGAGGACAAGGCGGGGCGGCTTTGGAGCCTGGTGGGCTTCCAGACGGGGCTCAAGTGGCCCGAGCAGAAGCGCCTCATCCAGATGATTCCGGGCCTGGAGAACGCCGAGATCGTCCGCTACGGGGTGATGCACCGCAACACCTACCTGAACGCCCCGCGGCTTCTCAAGGAGACCCTGGAGTTCAAGGGGGCGGAGGGGCTTTTCGCCGCCGGGGTGCTCGCCGGGGTGGAAGGGTACCTGGAGAGCGCCGCCACGGGCTTTTTGGCGGGGCTCAACGCCGCAAGGCGCGCCCTGGGCCTATCCCCCGTGGCCCCGCCCGAGGAGAGCCTGCTCGGGGGGTTGGTCCGCTACCTGGCCACGGCCAACCCCGAGGGCTTCCAGCCCATGTACGCCAACTGGGGCCTGGTGCCTCCCCTCGAGGGCCGCATGGGGAAGAAGGAAAAGCGGGAGGCCATGTTCCGGCGGGGCCTCAAGGCCTTTGAGGACTGGCTCGCCGCCCTAAACCCCCCTTTGCCCGCTAAAGCCCCCGCGCCCTAAGGGCCTCCTCCGCCACCTCCCGCTCGTTCCAGGGGAGGGCCTCTAGGCCCCTTTCCAGGGTGCGCTCGTGCCCTTTGCCGGCGAGGAGGACCGTGTCCCCTTCCTGGGCCTCGAGGACCGCCTGGAAGATGGCCTCCTTTCGGTCTGGCACCAAGAGGAACCTCCCCCCTTCCCGCCGGGCCGCCTCCGCCAGGGCCCCTAGGATCTCCTCCAGGGGCTCCGTGCGGTGGTCCTCCTCGGTGAAGAAGGTGAGGTCGGCGAGGCGGGCCGCCACCCGGCCGATGTCCTCCCGCCTTTGCCTGTCCCGCTCCCCCGCCGCCCCCACCACCAGGAGAAGCCTTCCCCGGGTGGTGCGCCGCAGGGTCTTTAGCGCCTCCTCCAGGCTTTTCCCGGTGTGGGCGAAGTCAATCACCACCCGAAAAGGGTGTGCCCGCACCACCTCCATCCGCCCCGGCACCCCGGGGAAGGTGGCAAGCCCCGAGAGGACCGCTTCCAGGGGAAGCCCCAAAAGAAGGGCTCCTCCCGCCGCCATGAGGGCGTTTTCCACGTTGTAGGCCCCGAGGAGGGGCAGGAAGGCCTCCCCTTTCCCCCAGGGGCTTTGGAGGCGGAAGCGGAGGCCTTCCTCCTCCTCCCTTACCCCTTCCGCCCGCACCTCCCCCCCGGGCCCCACCAGGAGGTGGGGCCGCTTCTTCAGGGCTTCCAGGTGGGGGAGGGCGGTGTGGAGTACCGCCACCTCCGAGCGCTCCACCAGGAGGGCCTTGGCCCGGAAGTAGTTCTCCGCCGTGCCGTGGAGGTCCAGGTGGTCGTCGGGGTAAAAGCTCACGAAAAGCCCTACCCGGTAGAAAAGCCCCTCCACCCGCTTCAGGGCCAGGGCGTGGCTGGAAACCTCCAGGACCGCCGCTTTCAGGCCCAGGTCGGCGGCCTCCCGCAGGAAGGCGTAGACCTCGGGGGCCTCGGGGGTGGTGAAGTGGCCCACGGGGGGCCTCGCCTCGCCCCCAAGCTTCAGGCCCACGGTGGAGAGGAGGGCGGCCTCCACGCCCCCCGTCTGGAGGAGGTGGTGGAGGAGGCTTGCCGTGGTGCTCTTCCCCTTGGAGCCCGTGACCCCGAGGAGGGTGAGGGCCTGGTCGGGCGCCCCATAGAAGCGGCGGGCGAGGCGGGCGAGGGCCAGGCGGGCGTCCTCCACCTTGAGGTAGGGCACGGGCAGGGAGAGGTCCTTTTCCCCCACCACGGCGATGGCCCCCCGGGCCAGGGCCTCGGGGATGAAGGCGTGCCCGTCCAGGGGCTTGCGGTGGGGAAGGGGTACCCCGGGGACGGCCACGAAGACGAAGCCGGGGGCCACCCGCCTCGAGTCCAGGGTGATCCCCCGCACCGTCTGGGGCGGGGCCTCTAGGCCGAAGGGGGCGAAGAGCTCCTTTAGGGTCATGGCCTCAAGAGGGGGCGGAGGGCGTCCAGGAGGGCCTCCTTGGCCCTTTCGTCCTCCACGAAGTCCACCTGGTCCCCGTCCACCACGTGGACGGGGGAGAGCTCCCAGGAGGCCAAAAGGTCCTCGTATAGCCGGTTCAGGGCGAGGAGGTAGGCATCGGGGATGCCCCGCTCATAGGGGCGGCCCCGCTTCGCAATGCGCCTTCTTAGGGTGGGGAGGCTTGCCCGGAGGTAGATGAGGAGGTCGGGCTTGCGCAGGGCGGGGGCCACGCTGTGGAAGAGCTCCAGGTAGGTCCGCCAGTCCCGCTCGGAGAGGTACCCCTCCCGGTAGAGGTTTTGGGCGAAGACGAAGGCGTCCTCGTAGAGGGTGCGGTCCTGGACCACGCGGGGGCTTCCGTTCACCTCCAGGAGGTGTTGCCGCACCCTTCTCGCCAGGAAGAAGACCTGGGAGGGGAAGGCGTAGGCCCCCATGTCCCGGTAGAAGTCCTCCAGGTAGGGGTTTTCGCTCACCGCCTCGTACACGGGCTTGAGCCCGAAGGTTTCGGCGAGGAGGGCGGTGAGGGAGCTCTTGCCGCTTCCGATGTTGCCGGCGATGGCCACGTACATGCTATACCCCAAGGGAAAGATGGGCCTTCACCAGGGCCACCACCCGCTCCCGGTCGGGGCCTTCCTGGGAATAGTCCCATTGGTCCGCCTCGAGGACCAGGAGGGGATGGGGATAGCGGGCGAAGTGGCGCTCGTAGGCCTCGGACAGGGCCTCCAGGTAGGCGGGGTCCATGTCCGCCTCAAAGGGCCTTCCCCGCTTGCGGATGCGCTCCAGGAGCACGGGAACCGGGGCCCTTAGGTAGAGGGTCAGGTCGGGGGCGGGAAGCCTGGGGGAAAGCTCCCGGTAAAGCTCCAGGTAGAGGTCCCACTCGGGGCCTTCCAGGGTGAGGCTGGCGAAGATGGCGTCCTTGTCAAAGAGGTAGTCCGCCACCACCCCGCCGAAGAGGGGCCTTTCCCTCAGGCGGGAAAGCTGCCGGTAGCGGGAGAGGAGGAAGAAGACCTGCGCTTTAAAGGCGTAGCGCTTCCTGTCCTGGTAGAAGAGGGGCAGGAAGGGGTTTTCCTCCACCACCTCCAAAAGAGGCTCCGCCCCCAGGGCCTCGGCGAGGAGGCGGGCCAGGGTGGTCTTGCCCACCCCGATGGGGCCCTCAATGGCCACGTACACGCTTCACCTCCTGGGCCGGGCCACCATGGTGAGGGTGGCCTCGAGGCGCCGCCCCTCCCGCCAAAGGGTGAGGCGCACCCGGTCCCCGGGGCGGAAGCGGGCGATGAGCCGCACCACCTCCGCCTTGTCCTTCACCGCCTTGCCGTTCACCGCCAGGATCACGTCCCCCAGGGCCAAAAGCCTTCCTTGGGCGTCCCGCTGGGCTCCCCGGAGGCCCGCCCGGGCGGCGGGGCTTCCCGGCTCCACCCGGTCCACCATGGCCCCTTGGGTGGTGGTGAGGCCCACCGCCCTAAGGAGCACGGGGGGAAGCTCGTCCAGGCTCACCAGGCTCGCCCCGAGCCACCCCCTTTGCGGGATGCCGAAGCGCTCCAGGTCCTGGACGCTCTGGGCGGCGAGCTCCGCCGGGATGGCCACCCCGATCCCCCCCACCCCGGATGGCCCCCCCACCACGTCCGCCACCACCCCCACCACCTCCCCCTGGAGGTTCAGAAGGGGGCTTCCCGAGTTGCCCACGGTGAGGGGGGCGTCCGTGAAGAGGTACTCCCCCACCTCGGCCCCGAGGCTCGGGTCGGGGGTGGGGACCTCGAGGGGGCCAATTCCCGAGAGGATCCCGTAGGAGGCCAGGGGCCCCTGGCCATAGGGGAAGCCCACCAACACCACCCCCATCCCCAAGGGAAGGCTCGCCGTGGGCGTTTTGCTAAAGGAGAGGACCCCTGGGGCCTGGACCCCTTTCACCGTGAGGAGGGCCAGGTCAATCCCCGGGTCCACGGCGAAGCGCTCCGCCGGGAAGGTGCGCCCGTCCGTGAGGCGCACGGTGAGGTCTTGGAGGTCCTGGACCACGTGGTAGTTGGTCACCACCCGGAAGGGGCTCACGAAGAAGCCCGTGCCCACCACCTGGTCCTCCCCGGGGGCGGTGGGGGTGCCCTGGATGCGGACCACGGCCGGCAGGGCCTTCTTGATCACCTGGCTTCGCGCCACCTCCTCGGGGGAGGTGAGGCGTTGGCCGAAGGCGGTGAAGAGGAGGAGGGCCAGGAGGGCGAGGCGCATGGCCTTACATTACCTCGGGGGCGGGGATGCCGAGGAGGCCCAGGCCCGCCCTTAGGGTTTCCTGGAGGCGGAGGACCAGGCCGAGGCGGAGCTCCCTCAGGCCCTTGGGGGCGGTGAGGACGGGGGTGGCGGCCTTGCCCCCTTCCTTGGCGTTGTAGTAGGCGTTCCAGGCCGCCGAGAGGTCCAGGAGGTACTGGGCGAGGACGTGGGGGGTCTTCTCCTCCGCCGCCTCCAAGACCGCCTCCTCAAAGTCCAAAAGGCTTAGGGCCAGGGCCCGTTCGTAGGGGGTGGCCTGGGCGAGGTCCGGCTCGCCCCACGCCTCCGCCTTGCGCAGGATGCTGTGGGCCCGGGCGTGGGCGTACTGGATGTAGGGCCCCGTGTCCCCGTCAAAGGAGAGGGCTTCGCTGTAGCGGAAGTCAATCTGCTTCTTGGGCTCCGTCTTCACCATGGCGAAGCGGATGGCCCCGAGGGCCACCATTCCCGCCGCCTCCTCCTTGGCGGGGTGCTCGGGGTTTTTCTCCTCAATGATGGCTAAGGCCCTGCGCTTCGCCTCCTCCAGCACCTCGTCCACGCTCACCGCCACGCCCTTCCTTCCCGACATCTGCTTGCCCTCCAGGAGCACCGTTTCATACGCCAGGTGGAAAGCCCCTTGGGCGAGCTCGGGGTGGCCCACCAGGGCCAAGGCGGCCCGCACCAGGGCCTGGGGGTGGCTTTGGCGGACGTCAATGACGTTGATGGTCTCCCGGGCCCTGGGGGTGTAGGCCTCCCCCTCGGGGGCGCTCGTCCTCAGGCCGGGGTAGAAGGGGTTCTCGTAGGGGCGGAAGCGAAGGCCCTCCAGAAGCCCCATCTTCCAAAACTGGAAGGCGATGTCCTTGGCGTAGTAGGTGGCGGCGCCCCCGGAGCGCACCAGGACGAAGTAGGGGTCCTCGAGGCCCGGGATGAAGGGGCTGGCGTCCATGACCAGGGCCCCGGCGTACTTCCCCTCCTGGGGGCGGAAAACGTAAGGGCTCCCTTCCAAAAGGGCCAAGGCCTTGCCCAAAAGCCCCGCCCGCACGATGTCCGACTCCCAGACCAGGAGGTCGTAGTGGGCGTTCAGGGCGCGCATGGTGGCGAGCTGGGCCAGGAGGATGCGGTTCACCTCTTCCCTCAGTTCCCCCCGCTCCAGGGCGTGGAGGACCTCTTCTATGCCGGGCTGGAGCTTTTCGTACTCGGGGTCTTGGTGGAGGCGCACGTAGGCCCTGCCGGCGAAGTGGTCGTACTTCTCCTTCCCGTCCCAGGTGAGGCCGTAGTGCCTGAGGGCGAAGAGGGTTTCCGCCGCTTGGCGCCCGGTGTCGTCAATGTAGTTGAGGACCAGGACCTCCCGCCCGGCGAAGGCCAGGATGCGGGCCAAGGCGTCCCCTAGGGCGATGTTCCTCAGGTGGCCCACGTGGAGCTCCTTGTTGGGGTTCACGGAGGTGTGCTCAATGAGCACCAGGCCCTCCCTCTTGGGGAAGGGCCGTTTCTCCTTTAGGGCTTCCTTCAGGAGGTCCTCCGTGCGCAGGCGGAAGTTCAGGTACCCCCCCACGGGGATGGCCTCCTCCACGAAGGGGGGAAGCTTCAGGCGTCCTTGGAGCTCCTCGGCGATGGCCTGGGGGGGCTTCTTGAGCTCCTTGGCCAGGGCGAAGAGGGGGACCCCGTAGTCCCCGGGCTTGTCCTTGGGGGCCCGGGCCACCTTGAGCCTCAGGTCCAGGCCCATCTCCTTCAGGGCTTCGTGAATGGCCTCTTCCAGGGCGCGGCGCACCATCAGGGCCCCATCATAAGGGTTTCTCCCCGGGGTGGGGCCTTTGGGGCCAACGAGAAGGGGGCGGCTACGCCCGGTCCGGGTGCGCTTCCCCTAGGGCGGCCTTGAGGGCCTCCGCCGCCTTCCGGTTCATCCCCGGCAGGCGGGCGAGCTCCTCTAGGGGGGCTTCCCGTAGGGCCCTAAGCCCCCCGTAGCGCTCCAAGAGCGCCCGCCGCCTCGCCTCCCCGATGCCGGGGATCCCCTCCAGCACCCTAAGAAGCTCCCGGCTCCGCTCCTTCTGGTGCTGCTTAAGGCCGTTTTGGTGGGCCTCGTCCCGTAGGTGGATGAGGAGCCTGAGGGCGGGGTGGGTGAGGGGGAGGCGGATCTCCCGCCCTTCAGGGGTCACGAGGACCTCCTCCCTCTTGGCAAGCCCCACCAGGGGGAGGCTGAGCCCCGCCCTTTCCAAGGCCCGCTCTGCCGCCCGCACCTGGCCCAGGCCCCCGTCTATGAGGAGGAGGTCGGGGAGGGGCATCTCCTTCAGGCTTCCCGTGTAGCGGCGGTAGACGCCTTCCTCCATGGCCTGGTAGTCGTCGTTCCCCGCCCTTAGGCGCATGCGGCGGTACTCCTGGCGCTTGGGCTTGCCCCCTTCAAAGACCGCCAGGGAGAAGATGCGGGCCTGGCCCTGGAGGTGGCTCACGTCGTAGGCCTCTATGCGGAAGGGGCGGGTGGGCAGGGCGAGGAGGTCCTGGAGGGCCTTCAGGGCGGGGTGGTCTCCCCGGCGCTCCCGGGCCTTGAGCTCGGTTTCCAGGGTGAGGCGGGCGTTCCTTTCGGCGAACTCCAACAGCCTCGCCTTCTCCCCCCGCTGGGGCACCCGGACCTCCACCTTCCGGCCGGCCCGGCGGCGGAGGAGGGCTTCCAGCCCGGAGAGGTCCTCCAAGGGAAAGGGGAGGAGGACGAGGGGGGGGAGGGGGGAAGCGGTGAGGTAGTGGTCCCGGAGGAAGGCCCAGAGGATCTCCTCGTCCGTGGCCTCCTCCTTCTCCACCACCCGGCTGATGCGGCCCAAGACCCTCCCCCCCCTCACCTGGAAAAGCTGTACCACGGCCAGGGCCCCCGCCCGGGCCAGGCCCAGGAAGTCCAAATCCCCAAGCTCCGGGTCAAAGGCCTGCTGGCTCGTGGCGAAGAAGGCCCTTAGGGCCTCTATCTGGTCCCGGATCTCCGCCGCCCGCTCAAACTCTAGCTTTTGGGCCGCCTCCCGCATCTGGGCCTCGAGGCGGGCCAAAAGCCAGTCCACCTTCCCCTCTAAAACCGCCTCCACCTGGCGCACCACCTCCCGGTAGGCCTCGAGGTCCGCCTTGCCCACGCAAGGGGCGAGGCAACGCCCCATGCTGTGGTTCAAGCAGGGGTAGCGCCTCCGCCGCATGGGGTAGCCCGAGTTCTTGCGCAAGGGGAAGAGGCGGTCAATGAGGGTCTTGATGCGCCTTAGGGCCCCCGCCTCGGGGAAGGGCCCAAAGTACTTGGCCCCGTCCTCCTCCACCCGCCGCACCACCAGGAGGGTGGGGAAGGGCTCGCGGGTGAGCTTGAGGAAGGGGTAGTGCTTGTCGTCCTTGAGGAGGACGTTGTAGGGGGGGCGGTGGGCCTTGATGAGGTTGGCCTCGAGGAGAAGGGCCTCCACCTCGTCCCGGGTGGCGATGAACTCCAGGGCCGTGGCCTCCTGGGCGATGCGCTGGGCCTTGCCCTCGGCGTGGAAGTAGCTTCTGACCCGGCCCCTCAAGCTCTTGGCCTTGCCCACATAGAGCACCTCGTCCCCCCGCTTCCAGAGGTAGACCCCGGGGGCTTCGGGAAGGGGGGGAAGTTCCTCGGGCCGCACAAATCCCATTGTAGAGTTTCCCCATGGAGCCCGTCATGGTGGACGCCCACCTGGACCTGGCCTACAACGTTCGGGCCCTGGGCCGGGACCTGACCCTTCCCCTCGAGGCCCTTCGGGCGGAAGACCCCCACCCCGACACCCCCCTGGTCACCCTCCCGAGCCTGAAGGAAGCGGGGGTGGCGGTGGCCTTTGCCACCCTCTTCACTGACCCTCGGGAAGGGGGAAGGGAGGACTGGCTGGAAGAGGTCTACGCCCAGCTCGCCCTCTACGAGGCTTGGGAGGAGCGGGGCCTGGTGCGCCTCCTGCGGGAGGGGAAAGACCTCGCCCTTCACCTCGCCCGCTACCCGGAAGACGGCGTCCTGGGGCTCGTCCTCCTCCTGGAGGGAGCCCACGCCCTGGAAACCCCCGAGGACCTCCTTCCCCTTAGGGAAAGGGGCCTAAGGCTCCTTTCCCTCACCTGGGCCACGCAGAACCCCTACGCCGGGGGGAACGCCGAGGAGGGGCCCCTCACGGAGCAGGGGAGGGCCCTCCTCCGGGAGATGGAGCGGCTTGGGGTGGCCCTGGACCTCTCCCACCTGGCGGAGGAGGCGGCCTGGGAGGCCCTTGGGGCCTATGGGGGGCCGGTCTGCGCCACCCACGCCAACTGCCGCGCCCTCTGCCCAAGCCCCCGGCACCTCTCCGATGCCCTTCTTCGGGCCTTAGGGGAAAGGGGCGGGGTCTTGGGCCTCGTGCCCTTCAACGCCTTCCTGGACCCGGGCTGGCGGCGGGGGATGGCAAGGCTTCCCCTGGAGGCCTTCCTCCGCCACAAGGCCCATGCGGAAAGCCTCCTCGGGCCCAAGGGCGTGGGCCTCGGCACGGACTGGGACGGAGGGTTTGGCCTTCAGGCCACCCCCCTCGGCCTGGAGCGCCACCGGGACCTCAGGGCCTTAGGGGATGCGGGCTTCTTGGGCGGGAACTGGCTGGCCTGGCTAGCTACCTGGTTCTAGGGGCACCACCGCCAGGGTGCACCGGCTTGCGGCGACTAAGCGCTCCTCCTCGTCGTAAACCTTCACCTCCCAGACCTGGGTGGTGCGGCCCACGTGCAGGGGCCGGCCCACGGCCCGGATCACCCCGCTTTGCTTCTTGCGGATGTGGTTGCAGTTGATCTCCAGGCCGAAGGCGGCGTGCCCTGGGGGGCAGTTGAGGAACCCCCCCACGCTGGCCACGCTTTCCGCCAGGGCCACCGTGGCTCCCCCGTGGAGGAAGCCAAAGGGCTGGTGGACCTTGGGGGTCACCGCCAGCTCCGCCACCACCTCCTCGGGGGTGAGCTTCAGGTAGCGCACCCCGAGGGTTTGGTCCAGGGTTTCCCTCTGCAAGAAGGCGGGAAGCTCCATGGCCTGGAGTATAAAGGGGGGGTGGGCGAGGTGCGGCTCTTTCCCGGCCTTCTCTCCCCCCCGGCGGGGCTGGACTTCCTCAGGCTTCCGGCGGAGGAGGGGCTTCACCTGGTGGCCTTCGGGGAGGGGGCCCTCGAGGCCTTGCGGGTGGCCTTCCAGGAGGAGGCCAAGAGCCTCGTGCTCCTTTCCCCCATCCTCCGGCGGGATGCCCTTCTCACCGCCAAGCTGAAGGCCCTTCGCTTCGGCCTGGAAAGGGGCGGGGTGGAGGGGTTTGCCACCATCGGGCGGGCTCTTTTCTTTGGCCCCCTGGCGGCGGGAAGCGAGGAGGTCTTCCAGGTGTGGCGGGAGGGCCTGAGCGAGGAGGGGGTGCGGGCCTGGCTGGAGCGGCTGGAGGGCCTTGGGGACGAAAGGCGCTGGCTCAGGGGCACGAAGGCCCGGGTCCTGGTGGTCCAAGGCGCCCTGGACGCCTTCACCCCGCCCCACCACGGCCAGGAGGTGGCGGACTTCGCCAAGGGGGAGGCTTTGCGCTTCAGCGTGGAGGAAGCGGGCCACCTGGTGCCTTGGGAGGCCCTGGAGGAGGTGCGCTCCTTGGTGGCGGACTTCCTCCTTGGGGAAAGCTTCCGGCTTCCCGGGGGGCTTGCCCTATGAGGCGGAGGGGCTACCTGCACCTTTACGGGCTTCCCCTGGTCTTTGAGCGGGTGGGGAAGGGTCCGCCCGTCCTCCTCCTCGCCGAGGAGGCCTCCCGCTGGCCCGAGGACCTCCCCGAGGGGTACACCTTCTACCTCCTGGACCTCCCGGGCCACGGGCGCACGGGAGGCCCCCCCATGGCTCCGGAGGAGCTCGCCGAGTACGTGGTGGGCTTCCTGGTCATGCTCAACCTGGGCTCGCCCCCCATCCTCACCCGGGGCTTGGGGGAGGCGGTGGGGAGGGTGCTCGCCGAGCGGGGCTATCGGGTGTTCCCTGGGGGTAATCTCACAACAACCTTGTCAAAAGCGTTTAGCGTTTTGTAGGATTTTGGCGGTGGCCCTGGGCTTGGCCTCGGTCCAGTTTTCCTTGGAGAACCGAAAGCCCTCCTTGGCCCTTGTGGGCGGTACCCAGGGCTTTGGGGCGGAGCTTTCCTGGCACTGCCTCCTCTTCCAGCCCCCGGTGGGGGAGGTCCGGCTCGCCCTGGACGTGGCGTATACCGTGGGCGGTGCCTGGAACGGCGCTCTCCTCTTCCGCTACCTTTACCCCGTGGCGGAGGGGCTCAAGGCTGGCGTGGGCCTGGGGGCGGTCTTTCCCGGGTTTAGCGAAGCCAAGTTCTACTTCCGCGCCGACGCCGAGTACGACCTGAAGGCGGCCCTGGGGGCTCCCCTCTTCCTGGGCGGGGACGTGGGGCTTGCCGGCGGGGTCTTGGCCGCCCAGATGAAGCTCGGCTACCGCTTCTAGGCGGGAAGGTCCTGAGGGGGAGGGAGTTCCTCCCCCTCGTTCTCTTCTGGGGCGTCCACCTCCACCTTCATCACCTCCCTTAGGAGGCTTGTGGCGTAGCTCCCCTTGGGGAGGAAGAAGGCGAGCCAAAGGCCTTCCGGGCTTTCCTCGAGGCGCCAGTCCGCAAGGGGTACCCGGATGGGCCGCCTGGCCCCCCGGCGGGCCCTGAACTCCTCCCGCCTCAGGTCAAAGCGGGCCAGGATCTCGTCCTCCAAGGCCCGGGCTTCCCCTTGGGCCTCCGGGTACTTCTTGCCGAAGAGGGGCCCCGTGGCGCTGATCTCTAGCCTCAGGGCCCTTTCCGCCTCCTCCGGCCTTTCCACCAAAAACTCCCCCCCCGTGGCGTGCTTCTTGGCCCAGTCCCCGGGGATGACCCGGTCGTAAAGCCCCCGCTCCATCCTCAGGGCCACCCACTCGTTGAAGAGGAGGCTTTGCAGGCTGCCGATGAGGAAGCGCTTAAGCCAGGGGCTTCCCCGCCCCTTGCCCTTTTTCACGAGCTCGTAGCCCCTCACCGGATTAAGCCCGCCGAGGCCGAAGCGCTGGGGCCCGTAGTAGTTGGGGACCCCCTTTTCCTCCAAGAGGCGCAGGATGGCCTCGGCCCTTTCCCGCTCCTTGGCCCCCCGGATGAGGATCCGGAAGCGGTTGCCCTTGAGGTGGCCCGTGCGGAGCTTGTTGGTGTGGAGGTCGGCGGCGAGGAGCCTCACCCCCTCGAGGTTTTCCAGGAGGCAGAGGGCGTCCTCGTACTTCCTGGGGATGGAGAACCACTGCCGGGTGCGGGCGCGCTTGTCCTTTAGCCCCGCCACCCCGATCTCCTTCTCTGGCACCCCCACCTCGTCCCGCAGAAACTCCAAGACCTCCCGGGTGGTGCGGCCTTCCTTTTCCAGAAAGAGGTAGAGGTGCTCCCCTTCCCCTTGGGGCAGGTAGGCGGGCACCTCCTCCACCTGGAAGTCCTGGGGCTCCACCCGGATGGCCCCCCCTACCCCGGGGAGGTCCTGGGTGAGGAAAGGGTAGCGCTCGGGCCGATAAACGAGGTCCATCCCCCCATTCTCGCCTAGGAGAGGGCCTTTAGCCAAGCCTCCAGGACCCCGAAGCCGTAGCGGAAGAACTCCTCCGAGGCGAGCTCTACCCCCGCTTGCCGGAGGATCTCCTTGGGGCTTTGGCTCTCCCCGGCCTTGAGGACCTCCAGGTACTTGGGCACGAAGGCCTTCCCCTCCTCCAGGTAGCGCCCGTACAGGGCGAGGACCACCAGGTACCCGAGGGCGTAGCTGTAGGTGTAGAAGCGGTAGTGGACGAAGTGGGGGATGCCCGCCCAGGCCGCCCGGTCCAGCTCCGTCCAGGCCACGGCGTCCCCGTAAAGCCTTTCCTGCTCCCGTTGCCAGACCTCGTGGAAGGCCTCCGGGGAGAGGGCGGCTTCTTGGCGGGCCTCGAGGCTCTTCCTTTCAAAGAAGGTGTACATCACCTGGCGGAAGAGGGTGTTGATGGCGTCCTCCAGCCGCTCGGCCAGGAGGAGGGTTTTTTCCTCCCCGGAAAGCCTTTCCATGAGGAGGTCGTCCAGGAGGAGCTCGGCGAAGACGCTGGCGGTTTCCGCCAGGGGGGTGGAGGCCCCGAAGTTGAGGAGGCGTTGCCCCCGGGCCAGGTAGAAGTGCACCCCGTGCCCGAGCTCGTGGGCTAGGGTGTGGGCGCTATCCAGGTCGTCCGTGTGGTTGAGGAGGACGTAGGGGTGGGTGGAGGGAAGCCCCCCGGAGCAGAAGGCCCCGCCCCGCTTGCCGGGCCTGGGGTAGACGTCAATCCAGCGCTTTTCAAAGAACTCCCGGGCGATGGCCTCCATCTCCGGGGAGAAGCGGCGGAAGGCCTCGAGGACCAGCTCCTTCGCCTCCCCGAAGGGCACCTTGGGCTTCTCCCCCAGGGGGGCGAGGAGGTCTTGGCTTGGCGTCCTCTCCAGGCCGAGCCTTTTGGCCTTGAAGCGGTAGTAGGCCTCCACCAAGGGGTAGTGAGCCTCCGTGGCGGCGAGGAGGGCCTCAATGTCCTTAACCTCCACCTCGTCCCTTAGGGCCACGGGCTCCAAGGGGTGGCGGTAGCCCCTTAGCCTTAGCTCCTGGAGATAGTCCAGATAAACCGCGTTAAAGACGGCGCTCAGGGTGGGGGCCTCGGCCAAGAGCTTCCCGTAAAGCGCCCGGTGGGCCTCCCGCCGCACCTCGGGGTCGGGGTCGCGGCGGAGGGCGCGCACCTCCATCTCCGTGAGCTCCTTGCCCCTTAGGGAGAAGCGGAAGCGGCCCGTGTACTCCGTGTAGAACTGGCTCCAGGCGCTCCTGCCCACCAGGGCCTTCAGGTTCAAAAGCTCCTCCTCCCTCTCCGAAAGGGTGTGGGGGGCGTAGGCCCGCTGCCTCAGGAGGAAGTGGCGGAGGTCGGCGAGCCCTGGGTGGTCTAGCAGGGCCTCAAAGGCCTCCTCCGGAAGCCGCCTCAGGGCCACCTCCAGGGGCACGAGGCGGTTTCGCACCTCGGTGAAGCGGTTCCGCACCCGGTCCAGGAGGGCCTTGGCCGCGGGGTCCTGGGTCCGGGTGGCGAAGTAGAGGCTAGCGAAGTTGAGGGGCTTGTAGGCCTTCTCCAGGGCCTCCTCGTAGCGGCGGAAGAGGCTTGGGGCCTTTTCGGGAAAGGAGAGGTCCTCGGGGTTTAGGCCTGCCGCCAGGGCGAGGGCGGCCTCGAGGTCCGCCATGATCCCCGGATCCTCGGGGCCGCTATAGAGGTCGGAAAGGTCCCATTCCACGGGAGCCAGTATAGCCCTTAGTAGGGCAAGGGCCAGGTGCGGAAGTAATTCCGTATCCTGCCCCAGAGGCCCACGAGGCCCAAGGGCTCCAGGATGAGGAAGAGGAGGATAAGAAGGCCGAAGGCCACGTTGCGCCAGGCGGCCAGGGTGGCGGCGTACTCGGGGCCTAAGGCCCCCACGAAGCTATTCAAGACCTCCGGGATGAGGAGGACGAAAAAAGCCCCCAAGACCGCCCCCAGGACCGTCCCCGCCCCGCCCACGATGACCATGGCCAGGTACTGGATGCTCACGCTCAAGGGGAAGTACTCCGGGGTCACCGCCTTGTAGAGCTGGGCCAAAAGCCCCCCTGCCACCCCGGCGTAGAAGGCGGAAAGGGCGAAGGCGAAAAGCTTCACCCGGGTCAGGTCTACCCCTGCCACCCGGGCGGAGAGGTCGTTGTCCCGCACGGCGTTGAAGGCCCGCCCGGCCCGGGTCATGAGGAGGCGCTTGCCGTAGAAGAAGAGGGGCAGGGCGAAGAGGAGGACCAGGTACCAAAGCCTTTCCGGCGTGTCCAGCTTGACGCCCAAGAGCTCCGCCGGGGGCAGGGTGCGCCCCCTGATCCCCCCCGTCACCGCCTCCCAGTTCTTGAAGACGTAGTCCGCCAGGAACTGGAAGGCCAAGGTGGCGATGGCGAGGTAAACCCCTTTAATGCGCAGGGAGGGGAGGGCGAGCACCAGGCCCAAAAGGGCGGCGATGCCCCCGCCCAGGAGGATGCCCAAGGGGGCGAGGGGCCCGAAGAGGTGGCTTGCCGCATAGGCCCCCACGCCCATGAAGGCGGCGTGGCCCAAGGAGATCTGCCCCGCTCCGCCCACCAGGAGGTGGAGCCCCAGGGCGGAGAGGGCGCCGATGGCCACCAGGGTGGCCACGTACATGGGGTAGGGCCCAAGGAGGAAGGGGAGAAGAAGGAGGAGAAGGAGAAAAACCCAGAGGGCGAGCCGCCCCAAGGGGGTGGAGGCGTAGGCCTCGTCCTCCCGGTAGGTTTCCCGCACCGCCCGGGCGAAGCGGCGGCTAAAGGCGTCGGTGAGGCTTTTAGAAAGGGCGTACACCTTACACCTCCTGGACCTCGAGGACCGCTTCCAGCCGCCCTTCCCCCTCGAGGTAGCGGATGGGCAGGCTCACCTCTACCCGGCCCCCCTCCCCGTAAAGGGCCTGGATCACGGGGGCGTAGCGGTGCTCCACCACCTGGCGGCGCACCTTGCGGGTGCGGGTGATCTCCTCGTCGTCGGGGTGGAGTTCCTTGGGCAGGATGGCGAAGCGCTGGATGCGGAGCTTTTCCGGCAGGGTCCGATTCACCATGCGGATCTCCTCGGCGATCAAGGCCCGCACCTCGGGGCGCTCCGTGAGGGAGAGGTAGGTGGTGAAGGGGATGCCCCGCCTTCGGGCCCAGTTCTGCACGTTCTCGGGGTCTAGCTCCACCAAGGCGGTCACGAAGGGCTTCCCGTGGCCCAGGACCACGGCTTCCCGGATGTAAGGGGAGTACTTCAGGCGGTTTTCCAAAAACTGCGGGGCGAAGCGGGTGCCGTCCGCCAACGCCCCCACCTCCTTCACCCGGCCCAGGATCACCAGGTGCCCCCGCTCGTCAAAGAAGCCCGCATCCCCGGTGCGGAAGTAGCCGTCCTCCGTGAAGCTTTCCCGGGTGGCCTCCTCCTGCTGGAAGTAGCCCAGGAAGACCTGGGGGCCCTTTACCTGGATCTCGCCCTCCGGGCTTATGCGCACCTCCGTCCCCGGCAAAGGAGGCCCCACGGTTTCGGGTGGGGCGTCCCCGGTGGCGTGGGCGGTGGTGGCGGCGGCGGTTTCCGATTGGCCGTAGACCTGCCGGATGTCCAGGCCGAGGGCGCGGAAGAAGGTGAAGACCTCGTTCCCCAAAGGCGCCCCCCCGGTGACGGCGATGCGGCAGGCAGCGAGGCCTAGCCTGGCCCTTAGGGGCCTGGCCACCAGGGGGTAGAAGAGGGCCCGCTTGAGGTTTAGCCAAAGCCCCACGGGCTCGCCCCTGAACTCCCGGCTTGCCCCTTCCAGGAGGGCGCCCATCCCCACCCGGTAAACGAAGGCCTTGAGGAAGTCGGCGTCCTGCATGCGGCTTTGGATGAGGCTCGCCATGTCCTCCCAAAGCCTCGGGGGGGCCAGGAAGAAGTCGGGCTGCACCTCCTTGAGGTCCTCCCGCAAGGTGGTGGGGTCCTCGGGGAAGTGGACCGTGGAGCCTTCCACGAGGCTTTGAACCACGGTGAGCATCTGCTCGCCGATCCAGGGCAAGGGAAGGTAGCTAAAGACCCAGGCCCCCTTCTGGAAGCCCAAAGCTTGGCGCAAGGCCTCGTGGCCGGCCAGGAGGTTTTGGTGGGAGAGCATGGCCAGCTTGCTCCGCCCCGTGGTGCCCGAGGTGGGGGCGAGGAGAGCCACCTCCTCCGGGTGGCGCCTTCGCACCGCCTCTTCCCCCAAGCGCGCATCGCCAAAAGCCTGGCTGAACCGCCGCACCTTGCCCCGGAAGTGGCGGCTCATCCCCGCCTCCTCCCAGACCAGGACGAAATCCACCAGGTGGAGGTGGGGGTAGACCTTGTCCAGCTGTTCCTCGTCGGCCACCACGATGCCCCTGGCCCCCGTGAACTCCAGGAAGTAGCCCACCTCCTCGGGCATGGCGTCGGCGTAGATGCCCATGGGGAGGGCGCCCAGGGCCTGGGCGGCGAGCTCCGCCTCCACCCACTCGGGGGCGTTGTGCCCCAGGATGGCGAGGACCTCGCCTTCCTTCAGGCCCAGGGCCTCTAGCCCTCCCGCCAGGCGCAAGACCTTCTCCCAAAGCTCCCGCCAGGAGGTCTTCTGCCAAACCCCAAGCCGCTTCACCCTGAGAGCCGGGGCCTCTGGGGCCTCCTTGGCGTGGCGGTAAAGGTGTTCTAAGAGGGTCCCTTTCATGGCTTAGGCATGGCCCAGGTAGGCTTCCACCACCTTGGGATCCTTTCGTACCCCTTCCGGGGGCCCGTAGTAAAGCACCTCCCCATAGGAGAGGACCAGGACCCTGTCGGAAAGCTCCAGCACGGCCCTTAGGTCGTGCTCCACCCAAAGGAGGGTGACCCCCCATTCCTCCCGGGCGTCCAGGAGGAAGCGGGCCAGGTCCTGCTTCTCCTCTAGGGCGAGGCCCGCCATGGGCTCGTCCAGGAGGAGGAGTTTGGGGCGGCCCGCCAGGGCCCGGGCCACCTCCACCCGTTTTTGCAGGCCATAGGGGAGCATTCCTGCCGGGGCGTGGCGGTAGGGGGAGAGGTGGAGGTAGTCCAGCACCTCCTCGGCCCAGGCCCTAAGCCGCCACTCCCTTTCCGCCTTGGGGAGGCCCAAGGGGTAGCTGGGGAGGGCGAGCTCCGCTCCCAGCTTCACGTTGTCCAACACGCTCATGCCCCGGAAGATCTCTAAGCCCTGGAAGGTGCGGCCAAGGCCCATGCGGGCCCTTTCCTGGGGGCTTTTCCCCTTGAGGCTTTGCCCCAGGAAGACCACCTCTCCCTTTTCCGGCTCGTACACCCCGGAAAGGACGTTGAGGAGGGTGGTCTTGCCCGCCCCGTTGGGTCCGATGACGGCGAAGAACTCCCCCTCGGTCACGGCGAAGGCCACCCCGGCCAGGGCCTTGACCCCCTTGAAGGAAAGGTGCAGGTTTTGGGCCTCGAGGATCACCCCCATCACACCCACCTCTTCCGCCTGCGGTAACGGCGGGCCTGCCGGAAGCCCACCTCCTCCTTGCCCAGGTAAAACTCCATCACGTCCTGGTCCTCTCTGGCAGCCGCTTTGTCCCCCTCAAAGACCACCCGGCCCCGCTCCAAAACATAGACCCGATCCACGATGGCCAGGGCAGCCCGGGCGTTTTGCTCCACCAGGAGGAGGCTTAGCCCTTTTTCCCGCCGGAGGGCGTCCAGGGTCCGCATCACCTCCTCCACCAGCTTCGGGGCGAGGCCCAAGGAGGGCTCGTCCACCACGAGAAGCCTAGGGCGGGTGAGGAGGGCCATGCCCAAAAGGAGCATCTGCTGCTCCCCTCCCGAGAGGTAGCCCGCCTGCTCGTGGCGGCGCTCGTAGAGGCGGGGGAAGCGGGCGAAGACCTCCTCTATCCCCTCCTTGAGCTCCCTGGGGCTTAGGCGGTGGCCCGCCGCCACCAGGTTCTCTAGGGGCGTGAGGTAGCGGAAGAGGGGCCTGCCCTCCAACACCGCCGTGAGGCCCATCCTGGAGAGGCGCACGGGGTCCAGGTGGGTGGTGTCCTGGCCGAGGAAGCGGATGTGCCCGTCCAGAACCCGCCCCTCAAACTTGGAAAGAAGCCCGGCCACGGCCCTCACCAGAGAGCTTTTCCCCGCCCCGTTGGGGCCCAAAAGCGCCACCGCCTCCCCGTCCCCCACCTCCAGGGAAACCCCGTCCAGGGCCAGGATCACCCCGCGGTAGACCACCTTGAGGTTCTCCACGGAAAGCATCACACCCTCTCAATCTGCCGTTCGCCCAAAAGCCCGTAAGGCCTCACCAAGAGCACCAGAAGGACCACCAAGAAGGGCAAGGCCTCGGTGAAGCCCGGGAGAATGGGTTCCAGGTAGCGTTGGGAAAGGGCCTCCAAGACGCCCAGCAAGAACCCGGCGAGAAGCGCCCCGCCCACGGAGTCCAAACCCCCCAGGATGGCCACGGGGAAGACCTTCATGCCGAAGAAGACCAGGTTGTGCCCCACCCCGCTCGCCACCGCCAAAAGCGCCCCCGCCAAGGTGGCGAGGAGGGCGGAAACCCCCCAGACCCCGGCCAGGATGCGGGCGGTGGGGATGCCCAGGGCCAAGGCGGCCACCTCCCGCTCGGAAATGGCCCGTACCAGGATGCCGTATTTGCTCCGCCTTAGAAGCCATAGAAGGCCAAGCCCTAGAGGGAGGGCCAAAAGCAGGTTCCACACCGCCCGGGAGGACACAAACACGCCCCCTGCCTGGAACCCCAGGTCCGGCAGGCTTCCTGCCAGATACTTGAGGTCCGGCCCCCAAAGGAGCTGGACCCCCCCGTCCAGGGCCGCCGCCAGGCCGATGGTGGCCATGATGACCGCCACCACGTTCCGGCCCAATAGGGGCCTTACGAAACCCCGTTCCACCAAGACGCCGAAGAGGAAGGCCAGGGGCAAGGCGCCCAGGATGGCCAAGGGGAGGGGCAGGAAGAGGGCGAAGGTGTAGGTGAGGTAGGCCCCCACCAGCAAGAACTCCCCGATGGCGAAGTTCACCACGCTGGTGGCCCGGTAGACCAGGACGAAACCTAACGCCAGGAGTCCGTAAAGGGCTCCGTTGGCTAGGCCGCCCACGAGGTAGGGCAGGAGGTCGGACACGGATCCTCCAAGGGGGTAGGCCGAAAGGGGAGGCCTTTAGGCCAGCTTGATCCAGTCGGTGATGGCGTTGAAGCGCCCGTCCCGCACGCTCGCCCGGTAGAGCTTGGTGTAGGGCAGGCGGTGATTGACGAACTGGTAGCTCCGTTGCAGGCCCAGGCCGTTGTAGTCCCCGAGCTTTTCCAGGTGCTCCACCAACCCGGCCCGGGTGAGCTTCCCCGCCGCCGCCGCCCGGCGCATGGCCTCGGCCACGGCCAGGGCCACGGCCAGGCTACCCATGTAGTAGGTGGGGCGGTAGGAGGTGTCCCGGCCCTTGCGCTGGCGGAACCTGCGCATCTCGTCCACGGCGGGCACCAGGGTGTCGTACCAGTAGGCGTTGTGGTAGGTGACGGTGAAGCCCTCCGCCGCCGGGCCCGCCCGCTGGATGAGGGCGAGCTCCGCCGAGTAGTACGTGCCCATGAACCGGGCCTGCAAGCCCTGCTCCCGGGCGGTGCGGAGGATGAGGGGCTCCGCGGAGAGGGCGTAGCCTTGGAGGATCACGTAATCGGGGTTGGCCCGACGGAGGTTCAGCACCACGGGGGTGGCGTCGGTGAAGGCGGCAGGGGTTACCTCCTCGTGCACCACCTCCATGCCCAGGGCCTTGGCCCGTTCCTTCACGTAGGGGATGGGGTCGCGGCCGAACTCCGTGTTGGAGTAAACCAGGGCGATGCGGGCCCGGGCCTTCTCCAAGCGGATCTGGCGCAGGAGGGCCTCCATCATGTCGTTGTAGGTGGGGCCGAAGACGAAGATGGTGGGGTAGGTCTTGGGGTCGGCGAGCTCGTTGGCGAAGCTGGTGGCGGAGTAGGGGAGGCCCAGGCGGGCGATCTCGGGGGCCAGGGCCTTGGAAAGCCCCGTGGAGTCCCCGTAGACGAAAAGGAGCTCGTCTGGCCTTTCGCGGGAAAGGACCCGGTTGAAGGCGGCGGTGCCCTTGGCCACGTCGTAGCCCGTGTCCTCCACGATGAGCTCAAGCCTACGGCCGCCGATGCCGCCTAGGACCTCGTTCACGTAGTCCACCCCGTCCACGAAGCCTTCCCGCCCGGCGTTCCCGGCGAAGGCGAAGGGCCCCGTGAGGGGCAGGAGGGTGGCGAGCTTCACCGGCCTGGCCTGGGCCAAGCCGATGTACGGCACGCCCAAGGCCGCCAAGGAACCCACGCCCACTTTCCGCAAAAACTCCCTGCGCTTCATGTTTGCCTCCTTCCCGCTTTGCTTGCGGCCAACATAACACGGGGGCTTTTCCCCCGTCAACGGGCCTTGCGGACTAGGATGGGAGCATGCGCTGGCATGGGGTCTACCGTCGGCACGTGCTTGCCCCCCACTACCGCTTCGCCCGGGAGCGCCTGGTGCCCCACTTCTTTGACGCCCTCACCGCCTATGCCCTAGAGCTTGCCCGCCTGGGCCTCCCCAAGGCCAAGGAGGCGGTGTTCGCCCTGAGGGAGCTTCGCACCCTGCCCCTTCCCAGCTTCACCGGGGAGGTGGAGGACGTCTTCTTCTCCATCCAGCTCCAGCTTTCCGAGCACTGGGGGGAGGAGGTGGCGGGGGCCGTGCGCCGGGGCCTTTCCCGGAACGATCTGGACCTCACCGTCTTCCGCGCCTACTTGAAGGACCAGGTCCTTGCCCTTCTCGGGGATTTTCTGCGCTTGCGGCGTGCCCTCTTGCGCCTGGCGGAGGCCCAGTTCGGCGTGCCCCTCGTCCTCGCTACCCACCACCAGCCGGCCCAGCCCTCCACCTTGGACCACTACCTCCTTGGGGTGGAGGCCCTTCTAGAGCGGGACTACCGGAGGCTTGTCCATGCCCTTGCCACCCTGGACCGCTCGCCCCTGGGGGCAAGCGCCCTGGCGGGCAGCCCCTACCCCGTGGACCGGGTGCGCCTCGCCCACCTCTTGGGCTTCCAGGGGCCCATAGAGCACACCTTGGATGCCGTGGCCGCTGGGGATTACGCCCTAGAGCTCGCCTTCGCCCTGGCGGGGTTGGGGACAAGCCTTTCCCGCCTCCTCACCGACCTCCTGGCCTGGGCGGCCCGGGGGGCCTTTGTGGTGGGGGAAAGCCTCGCCCAAGGGTCCAGCTTCATGCCGCAAAAGCGAAACCCGGTGGTGCTGGAGCACGCCCGCATCCGGGCGGGGAACCTTTTGGGCGGGGCGGGGGTTTTGCCCTACCTCAACCACAATACCCCCTTCACCGACCTCAACGACCACTCCACGGGTGTTTTGGAGCCCTTGGCCAACCTTTTGGCCGAGGCGGAGGCAGCCCTAGAGCTCACCCGGGTAGCCCTGGAGGAAAGCCGCTTTGAGCCGGCCCTTCTCCTGGAGGCCCTTTCCCCGGAGGTCTTGGCCTCGGAGGCGGTGGACTTGCTGGTGCGCAAAGGGGTTCCCCTCCCCGAGGCTTACCGCCGGGTGCGGGGGGCTTTGCCGGGGGTGCGGCCCGAGCTTTTGGGGGTGGACCGGGAGGAGCTGGTGGCCTGGATGAGCCTCGAGGCCTTCTTCGCCCGGCGGGAGGTCCTGGGGGGCGTGGGGCCGGAGGCCAGAAGGAAGGCGCTAAGCGGGGCCAAGAAGCGCCTCCGGGAGGACCGGAAGGCCCTAGCCGCCCTGCGGGCTAGGGTGCGGTTGGCCCGCAGGCGCCTCCTCACGGAGGACCCGGAGGGTCAGGAAGGCGTGGAGGGTCTTGGGGAAGGGGGCGAGGTAAAAGGCCAGGAGGAGGAGTCCAAGCCCTAAAAGCTTGGGCAAGAAGAAGGCCAGGCTTAAGGCGAAGAGAACGGCCGTGAGGACGTAAACCAGGCCCCCTAGCCCCTGCGCCCCCAACCGGGCCAGGGCCAAAGCTACCCGGCCTCCCCCCAGGACCGCAGCGAACCATCCCGGGCGGAGGAACCGTACGCTCATACCCCCTCTTTGGATGGGGGAGGGGGGTATGTCAACGCCCTTGGAAATACGCCACCGTGCGCCGGATGCCCTCCTTGAAGCCCACCTCGGGACGCCAGCCGTGGGCCATGAGCTTTAGGGGCGAAAGCACGCTCCGCTCCAAGTCCCCTGGGCGGGGAGGGGCGGGGTTTACCTCGGGCGTCTTCCCCGCCGCCTCGGCCACGGCCTCCAGCACCTCCTTGGTGGTGTGGCCTTCCCCGGTCCCCACGTTGTAGACCCCTTCTAGGCCCTTTAGGGCCAGGTTGTGGGCCCGCACCACATCCTCCACGTAGATGTAGTCCCGCACGCACCCTTCGTCCCCTGGGTTCTTGCGGGCGTAGAGGGTGACGGGTTCTCCCTTCAGGACCCTTTCGGCGAAGATGGCCACCACCCCCGCCTCCCCGTGGGGGTCTTGGCGGGGCCCGTAGACGTTGGCGTAGCGCAGGGCCACCCATTTGAGGCCGTAGTTCTGGCCATAGGCGGAGAGGTAGTGCTCAAAGCTGGCCTTGCTGGCGGCGTAAGGGCTTTTGGGCCTGGGGGGCCAGGTTTCCTCGGCGCTTTCCCCTTCCGGCACCTCCCCGTAGATGGCCCCACCCGTGGAGGCGAAGACCAGCTTCTCCACCCCCCACTTGCGGCAGGCCTCGAGGAGGTTTAGCCCCCCCATGAGGTTCACCTCAAAGTCCAAAAGGGGGTTTTCCACGCTCACCTTCACCGAGGCCTGGGCGGCCTGGTGGGACACGTGGGTGGGGCGGAACCCGCGGAAAACCCGCTCAAGCCCCTCCCTATCCCGTAGGTCCACCTTGTAGAAATAAATCCCCTGGGGGACGTTTTCCCGCTTGCCCGTGGCCAGGTTGTCCAGGACCGCCACCTCCACCCCTTCTTTCCATAGGCTTTCCACGATGTGGCTGCCGATGAAGCCGGCACCGCCTGTTACCAGTACCCGCATGCTTCCTCCCGGGCCTAAGCCCTAATCCAGGCTACTTTACCGAGGGGGGTTCCCCAAGGCAAGGGCTTACCGGGCTCCCACCTCAATCCTTTCGGCGATCTCGGGGATGCGGGCCAGGAAGACCCCGGTGGGGCTTCCCGAAAGGGCCACCTCCTCCGGGGTCCCCTCGGCCACGATCTCCCCACCCCGGTCCCCGCCCTCGGGGCCCAGGTCAATGACCCAGTCCGCCGTCTTCACCACGTCCAGGTTGTGCTCAATGACCACCACGGTGTTGCCGGCGTCCACCAGGCGGTGGAGCACGTCCAAAAGCTTGGCCACGTCCTCAAAGTGCAGGCCCGTGGTGGGCTCGTCCAGGATGTACAGGGTGCGGCCCGTGGCCTTGCGCCCGAGCTCCGTGGCCAGCTTGATCCGCTGCGCCTCCCCGCCGGAGAGGGTGGGGGAAGGTTGGCCAAGCCGCATGTAGCCGAGCCCCACGTCCACCATGAGCTGGAGCTTACGGGCGATGGTGGGAACGTTTTGGAAAAACTCCAGGGCCTCCTCGGCGGTCATGTCCAGAACATCGGCGATGCTCTTGCCCCTTAGCTTGACCTCGAGGGTTTCCTTGTTGTACCGCTTCCCCTTGCACACCTCGCAGGGCACGTAGAGGTCCGGCAGGAAGAGCATCTCAATCCTCACCGTGCCGTCCCCCCCGCAGGCCTCGCACCGCCCGCCCTTGACGTTGAAGGAGAAGCGGCCAGGGCCGTAGCCCCGCTTCCTGGCCTCCGGGGTCTTGGCGAAGAGGTCGCGGATCTCGTCAAAGATGCCCGTGTAGGTGGCGGGGTTGGAGCGGGGGGTGCGGCCGATGGGGGACTGGTCAATCTCAATGACCTTGTCCAGGTGCTCTATGCCCTCCAAGGCCTCGTAGGCCCCCGGGGTGGTCTTGGCCCGCATGAGCCTTTGCGCCAGGGCGGCGTAGAGGACGTCGTGGATCAGGGTGCTCTTGCCGCTTCCCGAAGGCCCCGTCACGGCCACGAAGCGGCCCAAGGGGATCCGGAGGGTGACGTTTTTCAGGTTGTGCTCCCGGGCGCCCCTTAGGACGAGCCACTTGCCGTTCCCCTTGCGCCTTTCCTTGGGCACGGGGATCTTCCTTTCGCCCCTCAGGTACGCCCCGGTGAGGCTCCGGGGATTTCTTAGGATTTCCTCCAAGGGCCCCTGGGCCACCACCTCCCCCCCGTGGATGCCCGCCCCTGGGCCCATGTCCACGATCCAGTCGGCGGCCCGCATGGTTTCCTCGTCGTGCTCCACCACGATGAGGGTGTTGCCCAGGGCCTGCAGGCGCTTCAGGGTGGCGATGAGGCGCTGGTTGTCCCGGGGGTGGAGGCCGATGGAGGGCTCGTCCAGGACGTAGAGGACCCCCGTGAGGCCGCTCCCCACCTGGGTGGCCAGGCGGATGCGTTGCGCCTCGCCCCCGGAGAGGGTGTTGGCCGCCCGGTCCAGGGTCAGGTAGTCCAGGCCCACCCCCACCAGGAAGCCAAGCCGCTCCACGATCTCCCGGAGGATGGGCCGGGCGATCTGGGCCTGGAAGGGGGATAGGCGCTCCTCAAGCCCCTGGAAGAAGGCCAAAGCCTCCCGCACGGGCAAGGCGGAGACCTCGGCGATGTTCTTGCCCGCCACCTTTACCGAGAGCACCTCCTTCTTGTACCGGGTACCCCCGCAGGCCGGGCAAGGCTTCAGGGACATGAAGCTTTCCAGGGCCTCCCGCACCCCCTCGGACTCCGCCTCCTGGTAGCGCTTTTCCAACCAGGGGATGACCCCTTCGTAGTGCACCTCCACCCGGAAGGTTTCCTTCCCTCCCCGGCGGAAGACCACCTCAAAGGGCTCGGGCAGGCCGTAGAGCACCGCCCGCTGCACCGCCTCGGGCAGGTCCTTGAAGGGGGTTTTGAGGTCAAAGCCCAGGTACTCGGAAAGGGCCCGGAGGCGGTCCCAGAGGTAGCTCCGCCCCGTGTCCCGGCCCCGGGCCCAGGGCAGGATGGCCCCTTCCGCAAGGGAAAGCTCGGGGTTTATGACCAGTTCGGGGTCAAACTCCTGCTTGTACCCCAGGCCCGAGCAGGCGGGGCAGGCCCCGTAAGGGGCGTTGAAGGAGAAGATGCGGGGTTCCAGTTCCTCCAGGACGCTTCCGTGCTCGGGGCAGGCGAACTTCTCCGAGTAAAGCTCCTCCTCCCCCAGATCGGGGTAGAGGACGCGCAGAAGCCCTTCGCCCCGGAGGAGGGCGAGCTCCACCGCCTCGGCGATGCGGGGGCGTTCCTCCTCCTTGAGGACCACCCGGTCCACCACCAGGTCAATGTCGTGCTTCTCGTACTTCTCCAGGTTGAGGCCCTGTGCCTCCTCCAGGAGGTAGATCACCCCGTCCACCCGCACCCGGGCGTACCCCTCCTTCAGGAGTTGCTGGAAGAGTTTCCGGTACTCCCCCTTTCTCCCCCGCACCAGGGGGGCCATGAGGACGGCCCGGGTGCCCTGGGGCTTTTGCAGGAGGCGGTCGGTGATCTCACTGGCGGACTGCTTCTCAATGGGGCGGCCGCAGGTGGGGCAGTAGGCCTGGCCCACCCGGGCGAAGAGGAGGCGGAGGTAGTCGTGGATCTCCGTCACCGTGCCCACGGTGGAGCGGGGGTTGTGGCTCGTGGTCTTCTGGTCAATGGAGATGGCGGGGGAGAGGCCTTCAATGCTCTCCACCTCCGGTTTGTCCATGACCCCGAGGAACTGGCGGGCGTAGCTGGAGAGGCTTTCCACGTACCGCCGTTGCCCCTCGGCGTAGATGGTGTCAAAGGCCAAGGTGCTCTTCCCCGAGCCCGAAACCCCGGTGATGACGATGAATTTGCCCCGGGGGAGCTCAAGGTGGATGTTCTTGAGGTTGTGCTCCCTCGCGCCCCGGATGACGATGCGGTCCATCCGTGGAAGTATACCACCCCTTTGGGGCAGGGGGTAGGGTGGGCGGGCTACAATGGGGGACATGGCTTCCTTCATGCGCCAGGAGGCGGAAGAAGCCCCCCAGGTGGTGGAGAGGCTTCTAAGGGAGAACGAAGCGGAGGTGAAAAGCCTGGCCGCTTTCCTAAAGCGCAAGCCCCCGGCCTTGGCCCTCACCGTGGCCCGGGGGAGTTCGGACCACGCCGCCCTCTTCGCCAAGTACCTCCTCGAGGCCCGCCTGGAGTGGCCCGTGCTCCCCTTGGCCCCTTCCGTCCTCACCCTCTACCGGGCGCGGCCCAAGCCTCCCCACCCCGCCCTCCTCCTCGCCTACAGCCAGAGCGGGGAAAGCCCGGACCTCCTGGAAGCCGTGCGGGCCTACCGGGGGAGGGGCGTCCTCACCGTGGCCCTGGTGAACCGGGAGGATAGCCCCTTGGCGAGGGAGGCGGAGGTGGTCTTTCCCCTCCATGCGGGGGAGGAAAAGGCGGTGGCGGCCACCAAGAGCTTCCTCGCCATGCTGGCGGCCACGGCCCATCTCCTCGCCCACCTCCTGGAAGACCCCCGGCTTAGGGAAGCCCTGCCCGCCTTGCCCGAGGCCTTGGGGCGGGCTTTGGAAACGAAGGGGGACCTGGGGTACCTGGAGGAGGCGGAGGACCTCTTCGTGCTGGGGCGGGGCTTCACCTTTCCCGTGGCCCTCGAGGCGGCCCTGAAGCTAAAGGAGGTGGCGGCCCTCCACGCCGAAGGGCTTTCCTTGGCAGAGTTCCTCCACGGGCCCCAGGCCCTTTTGCAGGAGGGGTTTCCCGTGTTGGCCCTGGTGCAGAAGGACGAGGCCCTGGAAGGGGTTTTGGAAACCCTGGAGGGCCTACGGGCCAAGGGCGCCCACCTCCTGGTCCTCTCCCCCGAGCCCGACGCCTTGGCCCTGGCCCACGCCCCCTTGGCGCTTCCCGTGGCCCTTGCCCCCGAGCTCACCCCGCTTCTCCTCGCCCAGGCCTTTTATCCCTTGGCCGAGGCCCTGGCCCGGGCCCGCGGCCAGGACCCCGACCGCCCCCGGTACCTCAGCAAGGTGACCCGGACCCGCTAGAAGACCTTCTCCCCCAGGGGCACCTCGCGCTCGGGGGTGAGGAGGACCACCCGGCCCCCCTCGTCCTTGGCGCCCAGGACCAGGACCTCCGAGGGAAACCCCCCGATGACCCGGGTGCCCAGGTTCACGGCGCAGACCACCAAACGGCCCACCAGGTCCTCGGGCGTGTAGAGCTCGGTAATCTGGGCCGAGCTCCGCTTTACCCCAAAAGGCCCCAGGTCAATCCAGAGCTTGTAGCTGGGCTTTCGCGCCTTCTCGTGGGGTTCCGCCTTCACCACCCGGCCCACGCGCAACTCCAGGAGCTGGAAAGCTTCCAAGGCGTTCATAGCCCCATTTTGCCAAAAAGGAAAAGGCCCCCAAGGGGCCTCGTTGGTGGGCCGTGCAGGACTTGAACCTGCAACCAACCGGTTATGAGCCGGCCGCTCTGACCGATTGAGCTAACGGCCCACGCCAAGGGCTTATTGTAGCACAAGGCCAAAGGCCCTGGGCCCATGGTGTATGCTTTTCCCCAGGAGGTAAGCCATGACGGTGAACGAAAGCACCGCCGATAGGGTGGTCCGGTTTGTCCTGGCCCTGGTCCTCTTCTACTTCGCCTTCCAGTCCGCTTCCCCGTGGAACTGGATCTTGGGCATCGTGGGCGTGGTCCTTCTCTTCACCGCCATCACCGGCTTCTGCGCCCTCTACAAGGTCTTGGGCATCAGCACCAGGCGGTGAGCTGGCCCCTCGCCCTAGGGGACCTCATCCGGGTGGAGTTCTGGAAATACCCGGAGGAGGTCCTCCACTACTACTGGGAAGCCCGGGTGGTGGAGGTGCGGCCTGAGGGCGTGCTCACCCTCTTGCCCCGCGGCGGGGTTTTCCACCACGTGGCCAAGGGGCGGTCCTTTGCCCTGGACCACGACGCCTACGTGGCCTTTTTCCCAGGGGCCTGGTACTCAGGCGGGCCCGACGTGCGGGAGGGCCGGGTCCTGGAGTACTACTGGAACGTGCAGACCCCGGCGGAGTGGACGGGGAAGGCCTTGCGGCAGTACGACCTGGAGCTGGACGTGAAGTGCCGGGCGGACCACACCTGCGCGGTGTTTGACCAGGAAGAGTTTTTGGCGAAAAAGGCCCTCTATCCCCCCCTTTGGGTGGCGGAGGCGGAAAAGGCGGTGGAGGCCATCTTCCGGCACATGCGGGAAGGGCGTTGGCCGGTTCTGCCCCCGGGGGAGCCCCTTCCTTGGATGGAGCGGGTTTAGGGGAGAAGGCAGGGCGGGTAGGCGCTGCTCGGGGTCTCGGCTCCAGGGCCGTAGACCCGTAGGGGGATGAGGGTTTGGCCCTCGAGGTGCCAGTGCCCTTCCAGGACCACCTCGTAGAGGAGGCCCTTGAAGAAGCCGTGGAAGCTATCCTCCCAGGTTTCCAGGTTCTGGGCCCTTAGGGGGTAGTTGTGCCAGGCGGGGCCTAGGTAGTGGAGCCAGGGGTCCTCGAGGGGCCGGGCATCCTCGGGGGAAAGCCCAAAAATGGCGTTGAAATAGCCCCTTAGGCGGCTTGCCGTGAAAAGGAGGTTGAGGTAGGGGTCCTCCAAGGCCGCCCGGGCCTCGGCCTCCGTGCGGGGGAAGGGCCTTGCGGGGTCCCAGGCGCCAAACCGCCATAGCCTTTCCTCCTGCCTCAGGGCATCCTCCCAGCTCATCTGGGCAAGCCCCAAGGTGCGGCTAAAGGGGGCTTGGCCCTGGAGGGCGGCCAGGTCCTGGGCAAGGGCATCTACCGCCTCCCGCACCCCCCGGGAAAGCCCCAGGGCCTTGTCCCCCCCGTACTGCTCGTTGTCCACGATGGCCGCCAGGGTCCCTTTGGGGATGCGCAAGGCCCCCGCCGCCGCTCGGATTTCCCTGGCGTGAGGCAGGACGTGGTGGGGAGCGATGGGTAGGCCCTGAAGGTTTACCCTTTGCCCCCTGCGGGCCTGCCCGATGGCCTCCACCCACCGCTCGGCAGCGGCCAGGGCAGCCTGGGGTTCGGCAAAGGCCGAGCGCTTCCCCGCCTGCTGGTTGCTTAGCTCCAGGCGCAAAAGCCGGTCATAGGCCCGGGCCGCCCCTTCCCCCAGGAGGAGGCGAAGGCTCGCCTTGTTCCGAAGATGCAGGGCCACAAGCCTCTCCCGAACCGCCTTGGGGTAGGGGAGAAGCGCCCGCAGGCTCGGGGAGGGTGGGGCTTCCGGGAAGGTGGGCGGGGTCCAAAAAAGAAGGCCCGCCAGCAGGAGGACGAGCCAGGGCCCAGGGCGCATGGCCCTTTCAGGGTTTTCCCTCTTCCACCGTAGCGGGGGGTACTTCCACCGTGGCCTCCACAGGGTAGCCCACGTAGGTGCGCCGGCCCCCTAGGGTCCTTTCCAGCACCTCCCGCCACTCGGGTAGGTTCAGAAAACGGTCCGCCTGGTTGCGGAGCTCCAGGTCGGCCAGTTCGTGGACGCCTAGGAGGTGGACTTCCTTGCCCATAGCCCTAAGGGCGGCAAAGGTGTGGGCCAGGTCCCCGGAGCCGCTCGCCACGATGGCCCGGTCCCAGCGGGGGGCGGTGGTGAGGAGGTCGGTGGCGATCATGGCCTCAAAACGGGCTTCCCCCCGGATGAGGCGGCTTCGCACCGTGTAGCCCATGAAGACCAGGGCGTCAATGAACCGTTGTTGTCGCTCGTCTTCGGGGTCGGTGATGGGCACGTAGTAGAAGGCGTTGTAAAGCTGCTCGGGGGTGGCGAACTGCGTGAGGACGCGCCGGTGGTCCACGTTCCACCCTAAGCGCTTAGCCGCCAGGTACATGTAGGAACCATCAATGAAGAGGGCAACCCGCATATGCCCCCATGATAGGGCAAAAGCGCCACCCAGGGGTGGCCCTGGGGGGAGGAGGCTTCAGGCGGGGGATTTCTCCTCCGCCTTTTCCGAAGAGTGCCCCGGGTTCACCTTAAGGGCCGGGTTGGCGTAGGCGGCGGCGTGGTTGGCGGCGATGGCGGCCTCACCAAACCCCAGGACAATGAGGGGAAGCTTCCCCGGGTAGGTGACGATGTCCCCGCAGGCGTAAACCCCGGGGATGCTGGTGGCCATGGTGGTGTCCACCTTGATCTTGTTTTTCTCCAACGCCAGGCCCCAGTTGGCCAAGGGCCCCAGCTTGGTGAGGTAACCCGCTAGGATGAGTACGGCGTCCACCTCCAACTCCTCTTCCTCCTGGGTTTGGTTGTGGAAGATCACCGCCTTCTTTACCCAAGCCTCCCCTTCTATCCGCCGCACCTCGTAAGGGGTGAGCACGGTGAGCCTTCCTTCCTCCGCTGCTTGGAAAAGCTCCTTCACGCTGGCCTCGTGGGCCCGGAACTGGGGCCTGCGGTGGATGAGGGTGATCTCCTTGGCGGTGTCCAGGAGGTTGAGGGCCCAGTCCACGGCGCTATCCCCCCCGCCCACGATGAGGACCCGCTTCCCCTGGAACTCCGCTTTGGACTTCACCGCGTAGTAGACCCCCTTGCCCTCCAGCTCCCGCTCCCCTGGGGCTCCCAGCCGCCTGGGCTCAAAGGCCCCCACGCCAGCGGCGATGATCACCGCCTTGGCGGTGTAGGTGTTCCCTTGGGAGGTGGTCACCCGGAAAAGGCCGTCCGCCCGCTCCAGGGTTTCCGCCCGCTCGCCCAGGTTGTAGATGGGGTTGAAGGGGGCCACCTGCTCCACCAGGCCCTTCACCAGATCCTTGGCGTACACCTTGGGAAAGCCCGCCACGTCGTAGATGTACTTTTCCGGATACAGGGCGGTAAGTTGCCCTCCGGGCTCCGGCAAAGGGTCTACAAAGCGGAAGGAAAGCCCCCGCATCCCCACGTAAAACCCTGCAAAAAGCCCCGCTGGTCCCGCACCGATAATGATCACGTCCGTGTGTTCCATGGGCACCACCTCGCCTGGTATTGTACGTCCTGAGCCCTTGAACCACGTCCCCTTTAGAAAAGGGACAAAGCGCCCTTAGTTCACCCGAAGCACCACCTTGCCAAACACCCGCCGCTCCTCCAATAGCCGGTGGCCCTCCGCAGCCTCTTCCAAGGGCAGCACCTGCCCCACCACGGGCCTAAGCTTCCCTTCTTCCACAAAGCGGAGGATGGGGAAAAGGCGGCTCTTGGAGGCCATGGTGGACCCAAGAATGGAAAGCTGGCGGAAAAACACGTGGGCGAAAGGTAAGGTTCCCTCGTAACCCGAGGAGGCGCCAGCGATGGCGATGCGTCCGCCGTTGGCCGTGGCCTTGATCACCCCTTCAAAGTAAAGGGCGCCGGTATGGTCCACCACCTTGTCCGCCCCCTTGCCCCCGGTGAGGCGGCGCACCTCCTTAAACCACTCGGGGTGGGTGTAGTTCACCGCTTCGTCCGCCCCCAGTTCCCGGGCTTTCCTGAGCTTTTCCTCGGAACCCGCCGTGGCGATGACCCGAGCCCCGTGGAGCTTGGCGATCTGGATGGCGGCCACGCTCACCCCGCTGCCCGCAGCCATCACCAATACCTCTTCCCCAGGACGCACCTGGAGCTTGTCCACCACCATCTGCCAGGCGGTGAGGAAGGTGAGGGGAATGGCGGCCGCCTCCACGAAGGAGAGGTTTTGCGGTTTCCTCACGAGATTGACCTCGGGCACCACCAGGTACTCCGCGTAGGCTCCCCAGCGATGCTCCCCCAGGATCTCGTACCGGGAACAGAGGTTATCCTCCCCCGCCAGGCAGCGCTCGCAGTGCCCGCAGGAGAGGCCGGGGTTCACCACCACCTCGTCTCCCGGAGCGAACCCCGTGACCCCAGGGCCCACCGCGTCCACTACCCCGCTGGCGTCAGCCCCTAGCACGTGGGGTAAGGGAAGTTTGGGGCTGGCCACCCCCTTGCGTACCCAGATGTCCAGGTGGTTGAGGGCTGCAGCCTTTACCCGGAGGCGCACCTCCTTGGGCCCTGGCTCGGGTGTAGGCACCTCCGCCACCTTGAGCACCTCCGGGCCGCCTCTCGCCTCCATGACCACCGCTTTCATGGCCGCCTCCTTATGCAGGGGATTTTTTCACGAACCCCCCCGCTGGTCAAGCGTGCTTGACAGGGGCTAAACGGAACCTGTAGCCTTAGCGCCGTAAGGCAAGAGGAGGCGAGAACATGAGAAGAGCCCTGGTGTGGATGGTAGGTCTTATCGCTCTGGCCGGCGTGGCCAGCGCCCAGACCTTTGTCTGGCCCCAGAAGTGGACCGTGGCCAAGCCCTCCGAGGTCAAGCGGGGCGGTACCCTGCGGGCGGCGGTGATCTCCGATTACCGCACGTTCAACCCTTTCGTTACCGCCGAGGCGGGAAACGTTCCGGACACCATCTCCCCTTACGGCCTGGTGCGCCGCGACCCCACCACTGGGGACTGGATTCCCTACATGGCGGAGTCCTTCAGCATCAGCCCCAACAAGCTGGAAATCACCTTTAAGATCCGCCGGGGCATGAAGTGGTCCGACGGCCGCCCCATCACCGCCGACGACTGGATCATGACCTGGCGCATCCACACCGACAAGGCGGTGGGCTCCAACAGCTACGATTCCTTCTTCATTGACGGGAAGCCCATTACCCTTCGGAAGATTGACGACTACACCCTCCGCTTCACTTACCCGCGGCCCGACGCCACCGCCTTTGCCGTGGCTGAATTCACCCCCTGGCCCGCCCACATCTTTGGGCCGGTCTACCAGAAAGAAGGGGCCGAGGGCATCAAGAAGATGTGGACGCTTAACGAGAAGCCCGAAAACATCGTTTCGGCGGGGCCTTGGCTTGTGGAAAGCTACCGTCCGGGCGAGCGCTTGGTGCTGAAGCGCAACCCCGCCTTTGGGGAGTGGAACAAGGACGAGGCGGGGAACCCCTTGCCCTACCTGGACCGCTACGAGATCAAGATCGTCAAGGACACCAACGCCCAGCTGGCGGAGTTCCTGGCGGGCAATATTGACCTGATGGCTCCCTCCACCGTGGACCACATCTCCCAGATCCGCCAGGCCATCCAGCAGGGCCGTCTGGACGCCACCATCAAGGTGAACGCCTCCCCGGTGGCCAGCAGCCAGTTCATGGTCTTCAACTGGAACAAAGCCTCCGATCCCTTCAAGCAAAGCCTCTTCCGCTCCGAAAAGTTCCGCCGGGCCATGAGCCACATCGTGAACCGCCAGGCGGTGGTGGAGATCGTCTACGGCGGTCTGGGCACCCCCATGTACTCCAGCGTCTACCCGGTGCTCACCCAGTGGGTGAACCCCAAGGTGCCCAAGTACGAGTACAACCCGCAGCAGGCGGCCAAGCTCCTCGCTGAGCTCGGCTTCACCCGGAAGGACCGGGAGGGGTACCTGGTGGACAGCAAGGGGCGGAGGCTGGAGTTCAACCTCGCCACCAACGCCGGCAACGTCCAGCGGGAGCAGATCGCCAAGCTCATCGTGGACGAGGCCAAGAAGGTGGGGGTGAAGGTCAACTTCACCGCCATTGACTTCAACACCCTGGTGGGGCAGCTCCTCTCCTCCGGGCCCGACCGGCCCTTTGACGCCATCATCATCGGCCTCTCGGGCGGGGACCTGGACTGGCCCTTTGGCTCCAACGTGGTGCCCTGCAAGGGCAACCTGCATATGTGGAACAAGTCGGGCCAGTGCCTGGATCCCCGGGAAACCCAGCTGGAGGCCCTTTACTCCCGCGGCCGCACCGAGTTGGACTTTAAAAAGCGGCAGGAGATCGGCTACCGCATGCAGGAGATTGAGGCCGAGCTCCTCCCCGTCATCTACATCGCCGGGCCCAACTACCACCCCGCTTGGAACAACCGCCTGGGCGGGGAGCACCCGGATGCCATCATCAGCGCCATCTGGGGCCAGCGGGAGCTGGAGCTGACCTTCATCAAGAAGTGAGCTAGCTGTAGAGTATCCCCGGGGTCTATCGGCCCCGGGGATACTTTGGGAAGCCATGACCGCATATATCCTTCGCCGAATCCTGTACCTGATCCCCACCTTCTTCGGGGCTACCTTCCTGGCCTTCCTCATCATCCAGCTGGCCCCGGGGGATTACCTGACCCAGCTGGAGCTGGATCCCAAGGTAACCCCGGAGACCATCGCCCGCCTTAGGGTCCAGTTCGGCCTGGATCGCCCCATCTACGAGCAGTACCTGCTTTGGATGGATAACCTGTTGCACCTGAACCTGGGCTACTCCTTCGCCTTCCAGGCGCCGGTCCTGGAGGTGATCTGGCCCCGGGTGGTGAACTCCATGGTAATCGTCATCCCCTCCACCCTTCTTCTGTACCTGGTGGCCATTCCCGTCGGGGTCTACGGGGCGGTGCGCCAGTACTCTTTGGGTGACCGCCTCCTCTCCTTTCTGGCCTACATCGGGCTCTCGGTGCCCAGCTTTTTCCTGGCGCTCATCGCCATCTACGTGCTTCTCCAGATCAAGTTCCGCACGGGTACCCTTATCTTTCCGGTTTCCGGCATGACCAGCAGCGGCTTTGAGCAGATGCCGCCCTTGCGCCAGATCCTGGACATCGCCTGGCATGCGGTGGTGCCTGTGCTGGTGGCCACCGCCAACGATATCGCCGGGCTTTCCCGCCTCATGCGGGGACAGATGCTAGAGGTCTTGGGGCAGGACTATATCCGAACCGCCCGGGCCAAGGGCTTGGCCGAGCGGGTGGTCCTGTACAAGCATGCCTTTCGCAACGCGGTGATTCCCTTTGTGGCCACCTTGGGCGGGCTTCTTCCCAGCCTGATCTCGGGAGCGGGGTTCGTGGAGGTGGTTATGGCCTGGCCGGGTATTACCCCCTTTTTCCTGGACGCCATCGCCAACCAGGACCTTTACGTGATCGCCGGTTTTCTCACGGTGAGCCTGGTTCTCCTCATGGTGGGCAACCTGATCTCCGATTTGCTTTTGGCCTGGGTGGACCCCAGGATTCGCTATGAGTAGGGGGGTCTTGTGGAACGCTTAGCGCCTTCTAGCGGCTTTACCCTGGCCCTTCGCCAGTTCCGCCGCCACCGGCTTGCGGTCTGGGGCGGGCGGATCCTTCTCGTACTTTACCTGATGGCCGCCTTCGCCGGCTTCTTCAGCCCCTACGACCCCAACTACTACGAGCTCTACCCACCCAAGGGGCACCACCCACCCACCCGGATCCACTTCATAGACCCGGAAACGGGCCGGCTGACCCGGCCCTTCGTCTACGCCACGCGCCGGACCATTGACCCGGTCACGTTGCAGCCCCGTTATGAGGAGGATCCTTCCCAAGGGAAGTTCTACATCCGCTTCTTCGTGCGCACCCCAGACCAGCCTTACACCGTGTTTAAGGTTTTTCGCTCGGACCTCCGGCTGTTTGGGGTGGACCCACCCGGAAGGATCTTCCTCATGGGCACCGACAACTTCGGCCGCGACCTCTTTAGCCGGGTGGTCTATGGCGGCCAGGTTTCCCTGACCATCGGCATCCTCTCCGCCTTGGTGTCCTTTGCCCTGGGGCTTCTTTTGGGGGGCATCGCCGGCTACTTTTCCGGCAGGCCCTTCGCCCTTTCCCTGCCGCCGGGGCTTTGGCGGGGTGTGGGGATGGTCCTAGGCCCCCTAAGCCTCCTCCTCTGGCTTGGGGTGGCGGCGGGGGCTTTGTTCCTGGCCTGGTCCTTCGTGCGCCTAAGCCCGGGGAAGGAAGCCTATTCCCTTTTGGTGGACGGGGCGGTGCTCCTTCTCGGGTTGGGGGCGGCTTACCTCATCCTGCGCCGGGTCTTTTCCGAGCCGATCCGTTTGGACCCCGATGACCTCATCATGCGCACGGTGGAGATCATCGCTGCCATCCCAAGCCTTTTCCTCCTCATCTCCCTTAGGGCGGTCTTTCCCACCAACATTGACCCCCTCTTCACCTTTTACCTGGTGGTGGGGCTTTTGGGCTTCATCGGCTGGGGGGGATTGGCCCGGGTGGTGCGGGGGATCGTCCTCTCCGTGCGGGAGATGGACTACGTGCAGGCGGCCAGGGCCTTGGGGGCTTCGGATGGGCGCATCATCGCCCGGCATGTTCTTCCCGCCACGGCGAGCTACGTGATCGTGAGCCTATCCCTCACCATCCCCGGCTTTATCCTGGGAGAAAGCGGGCTTTCCTTCTTAGGCCTTGGGGTTACGGAGCCGTACACCAGTTGGGGGCTCCTGCTCCAGGCGGCGCAACAGGGCGGCTTCGCTTCCTTTACCGACCGCCCTTGGGTGCTTTGGCCTGGGTTTTTCATCTTCCTGGCTGTGCTTTCGTGGAACTTCCTGGGGGATGGGCTCCGGGACGCCTTGGACCCAAGGAGGAGGCGGTAGGCTCTTCTCTTTTGACCGGGCATGGCGTATAACGGGTGAGGTGTTTTAAGGGCAGTGCCCGAAGGAGTGCGCATGGACGACAAGCGGCTGCTGGAGGTGAGAGACCTTAAGGTCCACTTCTTCACGGACGATGGCGTGGTGAAGGCGGTGGACGGGGTGTCCTTCCACGTGGACAAAGGGGAGACCCTGGCGGTGGTGGGGGAGTCGGGCTCGGGGAAGAGCGTGACTTCCTTGGCCATCATGCGGCTCATTCCCACGCCCCCGGGGCGGATTGTGGGCGGGGAGATCCTCTTCCGGGGGAAGGACGGCCAGGTGCGGGACCTCACCAAGCTCTCCGAGGCGGAGATGCGGCGCATCCGGGGTAACGACATCGCCATGATCTTCCAGGAACCCATGACGTCCTTGAACCCGGTGTACACGGTGGGGGACCAGATCGCCGAGGCCATCATGCTCCACCAGGGGAAAAGCCGGAGGGAGGCCATGGAGCTCGCCGCCCACATGCTGGACCTGGTGGGGATTCCTGAGCCCAAGAAGCGGCTTGCCAACTACCCCCACCAGATGTCCGGGGGGATGCGGCAGCGGGTGATGATCGCCATGGCGCTTTCCTGCAACCCTTCGCTTCTCATCGCCGACGAGCCCACCACCGCCTTGGACGTGACCATCCAGGCGCAGATCCTGGAGCTGATGAAGAAGCTTCAGGAGGAGATCGGGATGAGCATTCTCTTCATCACCCACAACCTGGGGGTGGTGGCGGAGATGGCGGACCGGGTGGTGGTGATGTACGCGGGGCGGGCGGTGGAGCAGGCGGACGTGGTGCCGCTTTTCAGGGAACCGCTCCACCCGTACACCCGGGGGCTTCTCCACTCGGTGCCCCGGCTGGACCTTGCGGCGGAGCGCAAGGAGCGGTTGGAGGCCATTCCTGGGAACGTGCCGAACCCGCTTTACCTGCCTTCTGGTTGCGCCTTCCACCCCCGGTGCAAGCACTACGTGGAGGGGCTTTGCGACCGGGAGGTGCCGCCCTTGGAGGAAGTGGGGGACGGGCGGCAGGTGCGGTGCGTGCGCTGGCGGGAGATCCGGGAGGTTAGGGCATGAGCGGGGTCCTGCTGGAGGTCAAGGACCTCAAGAAGCACTTTCCCATCCGGGGCGGGGTGCTTTCCCGGGTGGTGGGGAGCGTGAAGGCGGTGGACGGGGTATCCTTCGCCATCCGGCGGGGGGAGGTACTGGGGCTTGTGGGGGAGTCGGGGAGCGGCAAGACCACGGTGGGCCGCACCCTGTTGCGCCTCATTGAGCCCACGGGGGGAAGGATCCTTTTTGACGGGGAGGACATCACCGAGCTGCCCAAGGACAAGCTAAGGCCCTACCGCCGCCGGATGCAGATCATCTTCCAAGACCCCTTTAGCTCCCTGAACCCGCGGATGACGGTGGGGGACATCATCGCCGAGCCCCTGGTGATTCACGGCATCGGCAAGACGCCCCAGGAGCGGACCGAGCGGGTGGCGGAGCTTCTCAAGCTCGTGGGGCTTTCTCCCGATCACATGCGCCGCTACCCCCACGAGTTTTCCGGGGGGCAGAGGCAACGCATCGGCATCGCCCGGGCCCTGGCGGTGGCACCGGAGTTCATCGTGGCGGACGAGCCGGTTTCCGCCCTGGACGTGTCCATCCAGGCCCAGGTGGTGAACCTTCTCCAGGACCTGAAGGAGGAGCTGGGCCTCACCCTGCTCTTCATCGCCCACGACCTGGCGGTGGTGGAGTACATCTCCGACCGGGTGGCGGTGATGTACCTGGGCAAGGTGATGGAGATCGCTTCTTCGCGGGAGCTCTACCGCAACCCCAAGCACCCCTACACGGAGGCCTTGCTCTCGGCGGTGCCCATTCCTGACCCCACGGTGAAGCGGGAGCGCATTGTGCTCCAGGGGGATATTCCTTCCCCCATCAACCCCCCTTCGGGGTGCGTCTTCCGCACCCGTTGCCGCTACGCCCTCCCCGAGTGCGCCCACACCGTGCCCGAACTCAAGGAGGTGGCCCCGGGCCACTACAAGGCCTGCATCCGGGACGACATCCTTTGAGGCCCTGGCGGGCAGGGTACCCCCCTTCGTGGGGGGTATACTCGTTTCATGCTGGTCAAGGACGTGATGCGTTCCCCCGTGGTCACGGTGGGGCCGGACGCCACGCTGGAAGAGGCCTACCGCCTCCTCCTGGAAAGGGGCATCCGGCACCTGCCCGTGGTGGCGGAGGGGAGGCTTCTTGGCATCATCACCGACCGGGACATCCGCCTGGCCACGAGCCACCTGAACCCCAAGGGCCCTTGCCCCATCGGCGAGAAGGTGGCGGCGGTGATGACCAAGAAGGTGGTCACCGCCCACCCCCTGGACCCCGTGGAGGAGGCGGCCCGGGTGATGCGGGAGAGGAAGATCGGCTCGCTGCCGGTTTTGGAGGACGGGGCCTTGGTGGGTATCGTCACGGGCATTGACCTGCTGGATGCCTTGCTTGAGCTCACCGGGGTCACGGAGCCTTCGGGGAGGCTGGAGGTCCGCTTGCCCGACAAGGTGGGGGAGCTGGCCCGCCTCACGGGGTTCTTGGCGGGCCGGGGGGTGAACATCCACTCCCTCCTCTCCTACCCGGAGGACGGGGATTTCGTGCGGGCGGTGGTGCGGGTGAACACCTTGGAAACCCACCTCTTGGCGGAGGGCCTGAGGCGGGAAGGCTTTGAGGTGCTCTGGCCCCCCAAGAAGCCATGGTGATCTACCGGGACGAGTACCGCCTCTACAACTTCGGCCCGGACCATCCCTTCTCCCCGGTGCGCTTGGAGATGCTCACCTCCCTTCTCCAGGCCCTGGGGGCTTGGCGGGCGCCCCACCTTCCCCCGGAGGCTACCCGGGAGGAGGTGCTTGCCGTCCACTCCGAGCGCCTGGTGAAGCGGGTGGAGGCGGCAAGCCTTGGGGAGAGGGTGCCGGACCTGGAACACTACGGCCTGGGCACGGGGGACACCCCCGTCTTCCCGGGCATGGACCGGGCGGCCCGCATCCTGGTGGGGGGGACCCTCGAGGGGGCGAGGCGGATCCTTGCCGGGGAGAAGCGGGTGTTGCAACTGGGTGGGGGCCTGCACCACGCCCAGTACGACCGGGCCTCGGGGTTTTGCGTGTACAACGACCTTTCCGTGGCCATCCGCCACCTGACCCGGGCCGGGCTTCGGGTGGCCTACCTGGACATTGACGTCCACCACGGGGACGGGGTGCAGTGGATCCACTACGAGGAGAAGGAGGTCCTCACCCTAAGCCTCCACGAGTCGGGCCGCTACCTCTTCCCGGGCACCGGGCACGTGCACGAGCTGGGCCGGGGGGAGGGGGTGGGGAGGAAGCTGAACCTCCCCCTGGAGCCTTTCACCGAGGACGCAAGCTACCTGGAGGTCTTTGAAGCCTTGGTGCCTTGGGCCCTAAGGGCTTTCCGGCCCGATGTGCTCGTGGTGCAGGCGGGGGCGGACGCCCACTATTTGGACCCCTTGGCGGACCTCCTCCTCACCACCCGGGCCTACGAGAGGCTTTTCCGCCTCATCCTGGAGTACGCCGAGGCCTATGCGGGGGGGCGGGTCCTCTTCACCCTGGGGGGCGGGTATAGCCTGGACGGGGCGGTGCGGGTCTGGACCCTCCTTTACCACGTCTTCCACGGCCTGCCCTTGCCCGAGCGCCTCCCGGAGGGGTGGCTTAGGGCTTGGGAGGCAAGGCTTGGGCGGCCCCTTACCCCCACCCTCCACGACCCAGAGGAGCCCTACCCCGAAATCCCCAGGCGGCTGGAGATAGAAAAGCGGAACCGGCTTACCCTAAGCCGGCTCACAGAGCTCGTCTCCCCCTACCTGCTAGACTAGCGGGGTGAAGGTTATTCTGCGCCTACCCGAGCGCAAGGAGGTGGAGGTTAGGGGGGATAGGCCCCTAAAGGAGGTTCTCCTGGAGCTTGGCCTGAACCCGGAAACGGTGGTGGCCGTGCGGGGGGAAGACCTCCTCACCCTGGACCAGGTGGTGGGAGAGGGGGAGACGATAGAGGTGCTTTCCGCCATCTCGGGAGGCTAGCGTGGTCTGCAAGGTCTGCGGGGAAAAGGCCCAGGTGGCGGTGTCCAGGGGGTTCGCCCTCTGCCGGGCGCACTACCTGGACTGGTTCGTGAAGGAGACGGAGAGGGCCATCCGCCGCCACAATATGCTTAGGCCCGGGGAGCGGGTCTTGGTGGCGGTTTCCGGGGGAAAGGACTCCCTGGCCCTCTGGGACGTGCTAAGCCGCCTGGGCTACGAGGCGGTGGGGCTTCACATTGAGCTTGGCATCGGGGAGTACTCCAGGCGGAGCCTCGAGGTCACGGAGGCCTTCGCCCGGGAAAGGGGCCTGGAGCTTTGGGTGGTGGACCTCAAGGAGGCCTATGGCTTCGGGGTACCGGAGCTTGCCACCCTCTCCGGGCGGGTGGCCTGCTCGGCCTGCGGGCTTTCCAAGCGCTACATCCTCAACCAGGTGGCGGTGGAAGGGGGCTTCCGCGCCGTGGCCACGGGCCACAACCTGGACGATGAGGCCGCGGTGCTTTTCGGCAACCTCCTGAACCCCCAGGAGGACGCCTTGGTCCGGCAGGGGCCGGTCCTCCCCGAAAAGCCGGGCCTCGCCGCCCGGGTCAAGCCCTTCTACCGCTTTAGCGAGCGGGAGGTCCTCTCCTATACCCTCCTTCGCGGCATCCGCTACCTGCACGAGGAGTGCCCCAACGCCAAGGGGGCGAAAAGCCTCCTCTACAAGGAGGCCCTGAACCTGGTGGAGAAGGAGATGCCGGGGGCCAAGCTCCGCTTCCTCGAGGGCTTCTTGGATAAGGTGCAACCAAGGCTCCAGGCGGGGGAGGAGGTGGCCCTAAGGGAGTGCGAGCGGTGCGGCTACCCCACCACGGGGGCCGTCTGCTCCTTCTGCCGCATGTGGGACGCCGTGTACCGGAGGGCCAAGAAGCGGCGGCTCCTTCCGGAGGAGGCCACTTTCAGCCCCAAGGCAGCGGTGCGCCGGGTTTAGCCTTCCTGGGCCCGCCTTCTCCAGCGCTCGTAGATGCGCTCCCGGGCGGGGCGGGCTTCCCGGTGCCGTTGCCTTTCGGCCATTCGGGCCATGGTCCGGACCCAATCTTCCCCGACCCAAGAAGCTTCGGCGGCATCCCGGTAGGCGGAGATGAGGGCGTTCTCCATGAGGAAGTCGCTCACCAGGCCGGGTAAGTCCGGGTGTAGCCCCTCGAGGCTCTCCCAGGCCAGCTCCACCGCCCGTTCCAGGTCATAAGCCAGCCGGGCAAGGTCTTCCAGGGGGCTTCCGTAGCCTTGGGGGCCCAAGGCCAAGAGGTACACTTCCCCCTCTAGGACCAGAAAAGCCCCCAAGCCTCGCTGCAGGAGGGGTTGGGGGCTTCCCCCTTCCGCTTCGGCGAGCGCCCGGTGGAGGAGGGCAAGCCGTACGCCGAGGAGGCGTGCCAACCCCTCTAGCTCTCTGAAGGCCTCCGCCAGGAGGCCCAGGCTCAGGCTTTCAGGGCTATGTCCCTGCAGGCGGGAGAGGCCCTCGCGGGCCAGGGTTTGGGCCACGGCAAAGGCCTCTTGGGGGAGTCCAGGGGGTAGGGTGCCGGTAAGGGCGAGCACCCGCCTTTCGGAGCCCCGCTGCCACACCAGATGACCTTGGGGCGGGAGAACCCAAGGGAGGGAGAGGTGGGGCAAGAGGCGAAGGGTCCGGTCCAGCCCACCATCCTGCACCAATCCCACCTGGAGCCAAACGCCGTCCTGGGCGGCCAGTCCTGGGCGCAGCAGGGTGAGGTTTTCCGGCAGCGGGCCTGGGTGGCTGCCCCGGTAGTAGGCCATGAGGCTACGTCCTTCCAGGCCAGCCGCCAGCCGCTTAAGGAGGAGGGCATAGAAGGTGGGGTCCTGGGAGAGCTCGTAGAGGTACCCCTCCTTAGGCCACGTTTGGGCGAAGAGCCCAGGCATGCCCTCTTTGCGCACGGGGCTGAATCCGATGGGCAGGAAGACTAGGGTCCTCTCGTGGTTTTCCAGGCGTACCAGGGTAAGGTAGAGGGGAGGATCCTTCTCCAGCCGGAGGGCGTCCAGTAGGGTGGCGCCTTGGGGCCTTAGGGGGAGCCAGCTTCGCTCCCCCAGGGCCCTAGCCAGCGCTTTGAGGAAGGCATCCTGCCCTTCCTTGTCCGCGAGGGTCTCTATAAAGAGCGTTTCCGGACCTTCCCGCAGGGGCACGAGGGGTAGCTTTTCGGGTGCAGCCTCCTCTGCCCAGTCAGGGATCTGGACCCTAAGGGTCTCCACGTGCTCCTGGGGTACGAGGGAGAAAAGGGCGAAGCCGTGTGGACCAAGGGCGAGCCGGTAGGGTCCTTCAATGGGGGGAAAGGGGGATTGGGAGAAGAGCTCCAGGGGCACGAGGCCCTGGTAGGGATCCAGGGGCAGGTCAAAGGCCTGGGCGTAGCGGGAAAGGTTGGCCACCACCAGGATACGCTCCCCTTGGTACTCCCTGAGAAAGGCCAAAATACGGCGGTTTTCCACGGGAAGAAGGATCAGGCTTCCTCGTCCCAAGGTTTTGGCGTGCTGCTTTCTGAGGCCGAGAAAGCGGCGGATGAAGTTTAGGAGGGAATGGGGGTTATCCTCTTGGGCTTCTACGTTGACGAACTGGTAGCTATAGGGGCCTTCGCCTATGGGTGGCAGGAAGAGCCGGTGGTGAGGAGCTCGGGAAAAGCCAGCGTTGCGGTCTGCGGACCACTGCATGGGAGTCCTGACCCCGTTGCGGTCGCCCAAGAAAGGGTTGTCGCCCATTCCGATCTCGTCCCCGTAGTAGATGATGGGCGTACCCTTGAGGGTGAACAGGAGAGCGTGAAGGAGTTCATAACGCCTTCGGTCACCACCCAAGAGGGGCATGAGCCGGCGGCGGATTCCGAGGTTGAGGCGGAACCGGGTATCCGGGGCGTAGACTTCCCACAGGAACTCCCGCTCTTCCTCCGTTACCTTTTCTAGGGTCAGCTCGTCGTGGTTGCGCAGGAAGAGGGCCCACTGGGCCGTTTCCGGGATTCCCTCGGTTTCTCGGAGCATGGTTTCTATGGGCCCCCGGTCCTCCCGGCGCAGGGCCATGAAGAGGCGGGGCATGAGGGGAAAGTTATAGGCCATGTGGACCCCGTCCCCGTCGCCAAAGTAGGGGAGGGTTTCCTCAGGCCACATGTTGGCCTCGGCGAGGAGCACCTTCCCGGGGCCATAGCGCTCCTCCAGGGCGCGGCGCAGGCGCTTGACCGCGGCGATGGTTTCGGGGAGGTTTTCGCAGGAAGTTCCCTCGCGCTCGTAGAGGTAGGGGATGGCGTCCAGGCGGAAGCCGTCTACCCCCAGGTCGGCCCAGAAGAACATTACCTGGTGCATAGCCCGCTCTACCTCGGGGTTATCCCAGTTGAGGTCGGGTTGGTGGTGGTAGAAGCGGTGCCAGTAGTAAGCCCCCGCCACCGGGTCAAAGGTCCAGTTGGAGGTTTCAAAATCCTGGAAGATGACCCGGACCCCTTTGTACCTCTCCGGCGTGTCGCTCCAGACGTACCAGTCCCGTTTGGGGCTTCCGGGCTTCCGCGCTTCCTGGAACCAGGGATGGTCTATGGAGGTGTGGTTGAGGACAAGCTCTATGATGACCTTGATCCCGCGCTCGTGGGCCTCATCCAGGAAGCGTTGGAAGTCCTCGAGGGTGCCGTGGACGGGAAGGATCTGGTAGTAGTCCGAAATATCGTACCCGTCGTCCCGCAGGGGGGATTGGAAGAAGGGCATAAGCCAAAGAGTATTCACCCCCAAGGACTCCAAGTAGGGGAGCTTTTGCCTCAGGCCCTCAAAGTCCCCATACCCGTCGTTGTTGGCATCAAAGAAGGAGCGCACGTGGAGTTGGTAGATGACCGCATCCTTGTACCACAGAGGGTCCACTTCTTTACGCTAGGGGGCTAGAGATAAGTTTTCAAGTAGGCCATGACCGTATCCACGTCCCGAAGCCTTCCCGCGGCCGCCGTAAACCCTGGCCCCACCTTGAAGGTGAGACCCTTCTTCCGAAGCGCCCGGAAAGCGGCTTCGTCCGTGCGGTCGTCGCCTATGTAGATGGGGGTGTGGTCTGGGTAGCGTTCCAAGAGCCTTAGGACGGCCTGTCCCTTATTGGCCCCCCTGGGCTTTAATTCCAAGACCTTTTTCCCAGGGAGGGCCTCGAGGCCTAGGCTCCTCAGAAGGGGGATTACACCCCTTAGCCACCTCCGCAGGCAACGTTGGGTCTGGCCCTCGTCTGGTGCGCCCCGGTAGTGGAGGGCCAGGGCGAAGCCCTTGTCCTCCACGAAAACTCCAGGGCACCGGGGAAGGTTTGCCCGGAGGGGGGATAAATCTATGTGGTACAGGAGACGACTTTCCCCTCCTAGCACGCCTTCCTCCACCCCGTGCCCTCCCACCACGGCCAGGCCCGGAAGGGGAAGGAGGAGCTCTAGGTCCTTTACCCTTCTGCCGGTGATCACGTAAACGGGGTAACACTCCCTTAGGGCTCTTAAGATTCCGGCGGCCTCGGGGTGGGGCAAGGCTTCCTCGGGCCTGGGAGCAAGGGGGGCTAGGGTTCCGTCGTAGTCTAGAAGGAAGATTAGCCTTTCCCTTTTCATTTTCTCTTTAAGGATTCCAGGAAGCGTAGCGCCCACCCTTGGACGTCCATCTGGGATATGCGCTCCTTAAGGGCGGATAGGCGTTCCTGCCTTTCGCGTTGGGGCATACGAAGGGCCTGGTCCAAGGCGGCGGCTATGCCGTCTAGGTCGTACGGGTTCACCAGGATGGCCTCCCGCAGATACTCGGCGGCGCCGGCCAGGTTGGAGAGGACGAGCACGCCGTTTTGGGAGGTGTAGGCGTACTCTAAGGCCACAAGGTTCATCCCGTCCCGTAGGGGGGTTATGAGGGCCACATCGGCAGCCAGGTAGAAGGCGGCCAGGTCCTCTTGGGTATAGGTTTGGTAGAAGTAGCGCAGGGGCACCCAGTCTTCCCGTAGGAAGCTGCCGATGATGCGCCCTACCACCTCGTCCACCTTGCGTTTGAGCTCCCGATAGGCGGACACGGAGGTGCGGCTTGGGGTGGCGATTTGGAAAAAGGCTACCCGCCCACGCCAGTGGGGATAGGCTTGCAGGAAGCGCTCGTAGGCCAGTAGGCGCTCCAAGATGCCCTTGGTGTAGTCCAGGCGGTCCACTCCCAGGATGAGGTGGTTCGTTCCTGCAAGGCGTTTGAGGGCCTGGGCGTGGAGGTGGACGTGGGGTTGGCGGGCAAGCTCGGCGAAGCGTTGGCTGTCAATCCCGAGGGGGTGTACTTCCACCCGCACCCACCTCTCTCCCACCTGTACCCTTTGGCCTGTCACGGTGTACCCATAGTAGGCGGCGGTGCGCAGGAAGTTTTCTGCGTATTCCTGGGTATGGAAGCCGATGAGATCGGCGCCTAGAACTCCCTCTACTAGGGAGCGGCCCCAAGGGAGGATACGGAAGACCCCGCTAGAGGGCCAGGGAATGTGGAAGAAAAACCCAATCCGTCCGGATATGCGCTCGCGCAAAAGGCGAGGGAGGAGGAGAAGGTGGTAGTCCTGCACGAAGACCGTATCCCCTTCGCGGTAGATCTGAGCTACTTTGTCGGCAAAGCGGCGGTTGGCCCGTTGGTAGTCCAGGTAGAACTCCCGACGGAGCTCCACTTTCTCCAGGAAATAGTGGCATAGGGGCCAGAGGACGCGGTTGGAAAAGCCCCCGTAGTATCCTTGCCACTCCTTTTCAGGAAGGGGAACCTCTTCAACGCGCACCCGCCCATCGTGGAGTGTGGTACCCGGGTGGGGTTTGAATCCCGTGCTGGCTGCGACCCATGTCCCCCCCTGGGCTTCCAAAACGGGAAGCAGGGCCGTGGCCAGGCCTCCCACCGCCGGCACCAGGCCTTGGGGCGTTCGGCGAAAGGGAGCACGGTTGGCCACGATGATGAGACCCATGTTTTTCATGATAGCCCGCGGGTGGTTTGTTTGTGAAATGTTGGAAAATGCTAAAGAACATTTACGAAGCCTTCACAAAATCTGCACGCTCCTTAACTCGGGACAGTCTGCGGGCAAAAGCCGTTCTTGGAAGGGGATTTTCCTTTGCATGGTCGGGAGACGTTTGGGATGGTTTTCCAACACTTCGCCCTCCTTCCCCACCGCACGGCCTTGCAGAACGTGGCCCTGCCCTTGGAGCTTAAGGGGTATTCCCGCCGGGAGCGGGAGGAAAGGGCTCGGGCTTGGCTTGCCCGGGTGGGCCTCGAGGGCTATGAGCGGCACTTTCCGGCCCAGCTTTCCGGAGGGCAAAAGCAACGGGTGGGCTTAGCCCGCGCCCTTTGCGCCGACCCACCCGTTCTCCTCATGGACGAGGCCTTTAGCGCTTTAGATCCCTTGATCCGAAGGGAAATGCAGGATGAGCTTTTGCGCTTGCAAAAGGATCTTAGGAAGACCATCCTCTTCGTGACGCATGATCTAGACGAGGCACTGCGGCTTGGCGACCGCATCGCCATCATGCGGGATGGGGAGGTGGTGCAGGTGGGTACCCCTGAGGAAATCCTTGACCGTCCGGAGGATCCGTATGTGGAAGCCTTTTTGGAGGGGGTTAACCCGGCAAAGGTATACCGCCTGGGGGCGATCTTGCAGGAGCCGGTCACGGTTACCTTGGGGCGGGATGGGGTGCGGGTGGCCCTGTACCGCATGGGGCGGATGGGGGTGGCCAGCGCCTATGCCGTAGACCCCAACGGGTCCTTCCTGGGGGTGGTGCGGGCTGAGCGGTTGGCTCAGGCCCTTAGGCTTTGGGGGAAAACGCCAGACCTACAGCAGTTTGTGGAATCTATTCCCACTTTGAACGTTCAACAAACCCTAGAGAAGGCCTTGCCCTTGGCGGCGGGGGCGGAGTTGCCTGTGCCGGTGGTGGATGAAGAGGGACGCCTTCTGGGCATCGTCACCCGGGAGCGGCTTCTTGGCGCCATGGCTAGGCGCTCTCTTCCCACCCAAACGCCCCCTTTGCCCGAGGGCGACCACGGGGTAGACTCCGGAGCATGAGCTGGTGGCGGGAAGCGGTTATCTACCAGGTCTACCCCCGGAGCTTCCAGGATACGAACGGGGACGGCATCGGGGACCTCGAGGGCGTAAGGCGGCGCCTCCCTTATCTCAAATCCCTCGGGGTGGACGCCCTCTGGCTTTCCCCCTTCTACAAGAGCCCCATGAAGGACTTCGGCTACGATGTGGCCGATTACTGCGATGTGGACCCCATCTTCGGGAGCCTGGAGGACTTTGACCGCCTCCTTCAGGAGGCCCACGCCCTGGGGCTAAGGGTCCTCATAGACCTGGTGCCCAACCACACCTCCAGCGAGCACCCTTGGTTTTTGGAGTCCCGCGCCTCCCGGGAAAGCCCCAAAAGGGACTGGTACATTTGGGCCGACCCCGCACCCGACGGGGGCCCGCCCAACAACTGGCAGAGCTTCTTCGGCGGCCCCGCCTGGACCCTGGACGAGGGGACGGGGCAGTACTACCTCCACCTTTTTCTGCCAGAGCAGCCCGACCTCAACTGGCGGAACCCCGAGGTGCGGGAGGCCATGCACGAGGTCATGCGCTTCTGGCTCCGGCGGGGGGTGGACGGGTTTCGGGTGGATACGCTTTGGCTCTTGGGCAAGGACCCCCTTCTGCGGGACGAGCCTGGAAGCTCCTTTTGGCACCTGGGCTTGCCGGATCGGGCGCGCCACGAGCACCTCTATACCGAGGACCAACCGGAGACCTACGCCTACGTGCGGGAGATGCGCTTTGTTCTGGACGAGTTTTCCCAGGATGGGCGGGCGCGCGTTATGGTGGGGGAGATCTACCTGCCCCTCCACCGGCTTGTGCGCTACTATGCCGCCGGGTGCCATCTGCCCTTCAATTTCAGCCTGATCACCCAGGGCCTACCCGATTGGCGGCCCGAGAACATCGCCCGCATCGTGGAGGAGTACGAGCGCCTCCTCACCCGCTTTGACTGGCCCAACTGGGTCCTGGGCAACCACGACCAGCCCCGCCTAGCCTCCCGCCTGGGGGAGGCCCAGGCCCGGGTGGCGGCCACCCTCCTCTTCACCCTGAGGGGCACCCCCACCTGGTACTACGGGGACGAGCTCGCCCTCCCCAACGGGGAGATCCCCCCGGAGAAGGTGCAAGACCCCGCCGCCCTAAGGCAAAGGGACCGCCAGGGCGAGCACGGCCTTCCCCCGGGCCGCGACCCCGAGCGCACCCCCATGCCCTGGGACGACTCCCCCAACGCCGGCTTCTCCACCGCCGAGCCTTGGCTTCCCCTCAACCCCGACTGGCAAAGGCGCAACGTGGCGGCCATGGAGAAGGACCCCCGTTCCATGCTCCACCTGGTGCGCCGCCTCATCGCCCTCAGGAAGGACCCTGGCCTCCTCTACGGGGCCTACCGCACCTACTGGGCCCGGGAGGGCGTTTACGCCTACCTGCGGGGGGAGGGGTGGCTCGTGGCCCTGAACTTCACGGATAAGGAAAAGGCGCTTCCCCTTCCTCGAGGGGGACGGGTGGTCCTCTCCACCCACCTGGACCGGGAGGAGCGGGTGGGGGACCTCCTTCGCCTCAGGCCCGATGAGGGGGTGGTGGTGCGGCTAGACTGAGGGCGTGGAGGACCCCTTCCACGGCCTGGCGGAGGCCTACGAGGCCTGGTACGAGACCCCCTTGGGGGCCTACGTCATCGCCGAGGAGGAAAGGGCGCTAAGGGCCCTCCTCCCGCCGGGGGAGAGTCTTTTAGAGGTGGGGGCGGGAACCGGGTACTGGCTCAGGCGGTTTCCCTACCGGGAGAAGGTAGGGGTGGAGCCTTCGGCCGCCATGCGCCGGGTGGGGGAGGAGCGGACTCCCGGGGTGGAGTGGGTGGCCGCCCACGGGGAGGCCTTGCCCTTTCCTCCTGGGCGGTTTGACGTGGTCCTCCTCTTCACCACCTTGGAGTTCGTGGAGGACGTGGAGGAAACCCTGAGGGAGGCCAGGAGGGTTCTTAGGCCGGGCGGGGCCTTGGTGGTGGGCCTCCTCGAGGCCCTCTCCCCCTGGGCTGCCCTCTACCGCCGCCTGGGGGAGAAGGGGGTGCGCCCCTGGACCCACGCCCGCTTCCTCACCCGGGAGGACCTCACCGCCCTCCTGGGCCCCCCGGAGGCGGAAGGGGAGGCGGTCTACCTCGCTCCGGAGGCCAAACCCCCGTACGAGGAGGCGGACCGGGCGGGGAGGCGGGCGGGGAACCGCCCCGCCCTATACTTAGGGCGATGGCGCTAAAGGCCCTTTTCGCCCTTTACCCCCTCCGGCAAGGGGATTACCGTGCGGTGGAAAAAGCCCTCCTGGCCCTGGAGGGAAGCGGCGTGGAGCACCGGGTCTTCCCCACCCACACCGAGCTTTCCGGGGAAGAGGCGGCGGTCTTTCGGGCGCTAGAGGGGGCCTTCGCCGAGGCGGCGGAGGAGGGGGCTGTGGTCCTGTGGGCCCTCCTCACCAACGCTTGCGAGGCCCAAGACCCCTTCCGCCTGCCCGAACGCCTAAAGCGCTTTCCCCCCTTGGAGGTGGCGCGGCGTGCCCTCGAGGGCCTTGAGGCCAAAAGCGCCCTGGACATCGGCACCGGCACAGGGGTCTTCGCCGAGGCCTTCGCCGAGCTCGGGCTTTTCGCCGTGGGCCTGGACCCTCGGACCGACCGCCTGGAGGTGGCCCGGGCCAAGGTGAAGGGGGCCCGTTTCGTGGAGGGCAGGGCGGAAAGCCTCCCCTTTCCCGAGGGAAGCTTTGACCTAGCCTTCTTTGGCCTCTCCCTCCACCACCTAAACCCCGTCCCCGCCCTCAAAGAGGCGGCGCGGGTGGCCCAGCGGGTGGCGGTGCTGGAGTGGCCCTACCGGGAGGAGGAAATGGGCCCGCCCTTGGCCCGGCGCCTTTCCCCGGAGGCCCTTCGGGCCCTCTTCCAGGAAGCCCTGGGGAGCCCACCCCGCCTCCACCTGGAGGCGGGGTACACCCTGGCCCTCTGGGAAAAAGCGTGAAGGCCCCTTGCGGGGCCCTTTGGTGCCGGGGGCGGGACTCGAACCCGCACGCCCTCATCGGGCAACAGATTTTGAGTCTGCCGCGTCTACCTGTTCCGCCACCCCGGCAGACGCACCCTAAGGATAAGGCCAAGGAGGAAAATGGTCAACGCCAGGGCCACCGCCCAGTCCCCAAAACGCACGTAGGGGGTGGGGCTTTCCCGAAGGGCGTAGGGGGCAAGGAGGAAGCCTTCCCGGTGGGGCGGGATGGCGGCCACCACCCGGCCCCAGGGGTCCACGCTGGCGGTGATGCCGTCGTTCCCGGCCCTAAGGAGCCAGAGGCCCGTTTCCACCGCCCTAAGCCTTCCCATGGCGAAGTGCTGGCGCCCCCCAAAGGAGGAACCGAACCAGGCGTCGTTGGTGAGGAGGACGAGGACCTTGGCCCCTTCCCGGGCCAGGCTTCGGGCCACGGAGGGGAAGACGGACTCGTAGCAGATAAAGGCCCCGTAAGGCCCCAAGGGGGCAAAACCCTTCCCGGGGGCGCGGTCGGCGAGCTCCCCTAGGCCGAAGGCGCGGAAGAAGAAGCCGTAGACTCCGCCCAGAACCTCCCGGAAGGGAAACCGCTCGCCAAAGGGCACCAGGCGCACCTTATCGTAGTGGGCCAGGACCTCTCCCCCTTGGTAGAGGACCGCCCGGTTGGGGCCAAAGAGGTTGAGCCCGGTGATGAGGGGGCGGTCTTGGAGGAGGGCGTCTAGGCCCTCGGGGATGCGCCAAATGGCGGTTTCCGGCCAGACCACAAGCCCCGCTTCCGGGTGCTGGGCGAGGCCCTCTTGGGTAAGGCGGAGGTAGACCTTTTCGTCCAGCTCCCCTTGGACCTTGGCCAGGGGGTTCAGGTTTCCTTGGACGAGGAGGGCCCACCGGTCCGCCGGCGCCTCCGGCAGGGGCCAGAGCCAAAGGAGGGCCCAGGGGAGGAGGACCCAGGGGCGCCTATGGGCGAGGCCATAGGCGGTGAGGAGGACGAGGAGGGAGAGGAGGTAGACCCCGCCCCAGGCGGCGAGCGCCCGCCCCGGGGCCTCCACCAGGGCGTAGCCCAAAAGCCCCCAGGGGAAGGCCAACTCCCCTTGCTCCGTGAGCCACTCCAGGACCACCCACCCCCCGAGGCGGGCTAAGGGCGAGGGGGTGAGGCCGAAGAGGAGGCAGAAGGAGAGGGCCTTGAGGAGGACCAGGGGCAGAAAAGGGAGCGCCCCTAGGGGGCCGAAGAGGCTTGCGAAGCTTTGGGGAAGCCAGATGAGGTGGAGCCCAAAGAAGCCCAACCCGGCGAGGAAGCCTTCCCGGAAACCGCCCCGGAGGAGGAGGGCGAGGGGCAAAGGGGCGAGGAAGCCCAAAGGGAAGGGGGGAAGGGTGAGGGCCAGGGCCAGGCCCAGGAGGAAAGGGCGCACCCTTTCACCATACGGTTCCTCTGTGAGATTGACCAGGCGGGGGCTATGGCAGAATGGTCCCATGCGCCTCGGGGTCCTTTCCGATATCCACGCTAACCTGCCCGCCCTCGAGGCCGCCCTCGAGGCCCTCCGCACCGAGGGGGTGGACGAGGTCCTGGTCCTGGGGGACATCGTGGGCTATGGCCCCCATCCCCGCCAGGTGGTGCGGCGCCTCATGCAGGAGGGGCTTCCCGCCATCGCCGGGGCCTGGGACCTGCGGGTGGCCTACCCCGTGGACCACGCCCTCCCCGAGGGCCTGGGCAAGGCCACCTTGGACTGGACCCGGAGCCAACTGGGGGAGAAGGAGCTCGCCTACCTCCGCTCCCTCCGGCTTTCCCACCGGCGAAGCTACGGGGATACCCGCCTCGTGGCCTTCCACGGCAGGCCGGGCCGCCCCGAGGAGGGCGTGGACCTCCTGGGCCCGGCCCGGGAGTTCCTGGCCCTCTTGGAGCGCTACGGGGCCAAAGCCCTCCTCCTCGGGGGGCGGCACCTGCCCCTGGCGCGGCGGGTGGGCCAGGGGCTCGTGGCGGACCCGGGGAGCGTGGGCCTAAGCCTCTCCGGGGAGCCGGGGGCCGATGCCCTCGTCCTGGACACGGACACCCTGGAGGCCCGCTTCCTCAAGGTTCCCTACGACCTAGGGCCCCTTCTCTTTGACCTGAGGGCCTGGGGCCTGCCCCAGGCCCTGGAGAAGGTTTACCGCACCGGGCGCTTCCAGTAGGGCTTGGGCGTCCCGGCGTATATCGGGCTCGGGGTCCTTTAGGAAGCCCTCTATGGGCTTTCCCGCAAGGAAGAGGGCGTGGAGGGCGGTGCGGCGCACCAGGGGGCTTGGGTCCTGGGCGGCTTCCCGCATCAGGTCTTCCCCCAGGCCCAGGTTGGCCAGGACGATGAGGGCGTTCCGGGCCATGCGGGCCCGGCCGGGCCTTAGGAAGGCGGTGCCGGCGTACTTTCTCTGGAAGGCGTGCCCCGAGAGGCGGAAGAAGTCCCGAAGGTCCGGGTGGGCCAGCTCGGGCTCGGGGGCAAAGCCCCGCCAGGCCTTGCCGAACCGCTCCCAGGGGCAGGCTTCCCCGCAGAGGTCGCACCCCAAGAGCCATTCCCCTATCCCGGGCCAAAGCCTAGGGGGGATGAAGCCCTTGTGCTCCACGGTGAGGTAGCTCACGCAAAGGCGGGCGTCCAGGGTGCCGTCCCCTAGGAGGGCCCCCGTGGGGCAGGCGGGGAGGCAGCGGGTGCACCGGCCGCAGCGGAAGGGGTGAAGGGGGGAGGGCGCCACCTCCAAGGAGGTGAGGAGCACGGCGAGGAAGGCGTGGACCCCAAAGCCTTGGGAGAGGAAGTAGCCGTTTCGCCCAATCCAGCCCGTTCCCGAGAGGGCGGCCAGGGTGCGCTCGGAAAGGGGCCCGTGGTCCACGTAGCCCTTGGCGAAGACCCCAAGGCTTTCCGCCACCCGCTCAAGCCGCCTAAGCTCCTCCCCCAGGAGGAGGTGGTAGTCCCGCACCCAGGCGTAGCGGGCTACCCGGCCCACCCGGAGGCCCCCAGCGGGCTTCCCGGGGTCGGGGAAGGCGTAGGGGGCGAAGAGGAGGAGGGCGCTTTGGGCCATGGGGAAGCGGCGCCTTGGGTCAAAGCGCTCCTCCACGCGCCTTTCCAGGTAGGCCATGCCCCCGTGCCGCCCCGCCCCAAGCCAGGCCTGGAACCTCGCCTGGGCTTTCTCCTGGGGGGCGAGGGGGGCCCAGGCCACCCCTAGGCCCCGCTCCAAGGCGGCCTCTTCCAGAAGGGCCTTGGCCTCCACCCCCTTAGCCTATAATCCCTTCCATGGAACGGCTAAACCTCGCCCTCCTTGGAGGGGGCACCGTGGGGAGCGCCTTTTACACCCTGGTCCAGGAGCGGCAGGAGGAGCTCGCCGCTTTAGGCTTTGTCCCCCGCTTCCTTGGGGTGTTGGTGCGGGACAAGGCCAAGCCCAGGGCCATTCCCCAAGAGCTCCTCCGGGTGGAGCCCTTTGACCTCCTGGAGGCGGACGTGGTGGTGGAGGCCCTTGGGGGGGTGGAGGCGCCCTTGAAGCTCGTCCTCCCTGCCCTCGAGGCCGGCATCCCCCTCATCACCGCCAACAAGGCCCTCTTGGCCGAGGCCTGGGAGGTCCTTCGCCCCTTCGCCGAGGAGGGCCTCCTCTACCACGAGGCGAGCGTCATGGCGGGCACCCCCGCCCTCTCCTTCCTGGAAACCCTGAGGGGGAGCGAGGTCTTGGAGCTCCACGGCATCCTGAACGGCACCACCCTTTACATCCTCCAGGAAATGGAAAAGGGCAGGACCTACGCCGAGGCCCTGGCCGAGGCCCAGCGCCTGGGCTACGCCGAGGCCGACCCCAGCCTGGACGTGGAGGGAATAGACGCCGCCCACAAGCTCACCCTCCTCGCCCGCCTCCTCCTAGACCCCGGCTTCCCCTTCTCGGAGGTGGCGGCCAAGGGGATTACCCGCCTCACCCCGGAAGCGCTAAAAGAGGCGGAGGCCCAAGGGAAGCGGGTGCGCCTGGTGGCAAGCCTCTACGGGGCAGGGGGCAGGTGGCGGGCGGAGGTGGCCCCCCGGTACCTGCCCCAGGGCCACCCCTTGGCCCAGGCCCAGGGCAACGCCCTTTGGGTGCGCACCCACCCCTTGGGGGAGGTCTTCGTCACGGGGCCCGGGGCGGGGGGTGGGGCCACGGCGAGCGGGCTTTTCGCCGACCTCCTCCGCCTCCTCTCCGGGGCCCCGGGGCACCTGCCCGCCCCCCGGGCCAGGCCGCCCCTGGCCGAGGGAAACCCCTTCCCCGAGGTCTTGACCCGCTAGCCCCTTCCCTGGGAGCATATCCCCATGCGCCTTCCCCTCATAGAGCGCTACCGCCCCCACCTGCCGGTTTCCGAGAGGACGCCGGTGGTGAGCCTCCTGGAGGGCTCCACCCCCTTAATCCCCCTCAAGGGCCCCAAGGAGGCCCGGGAGAGGGGCATCCGGCTTTTCGCCAAGTACGAGGGCCTGAACCCCACGGGGAGCTTCAAGGACCGGGGGATGACCTTGGCGGTTTCCAAGGCGGTGGAGGCGGGGGCGGAGGCCATCGCCTGCGCCAGCACCGGGAACACCGCCGCCTCGGCCGCCGCCTACGCCGCCCGGGCCGGGATTCGGGCCATCGTGGTCCTGCCCGCCGGGTACGTGGCCCTGGGCAAGGTGGCCCAAAGCCTGGTGCACGGGGCCCGCATCGTCCAGGTGGAGGGGAACTTTGACGAGGCCCTAAGGCTCACCCGGGAGCTCACGGAGCGCTACCCCGTGGCCCTGGTGAACTCCGTGAACCCCTTCCGCCTGGAAGGCCAGAAGACCTTGGCCTTTGAGGTGGTGGACGAGCTCGGGGATGCGCCCCACTACCACGCCCTCCCCGTGGGGAACGCCGGGAACATCACCGCCCACTGGCAGGGCTACAAGGAGTACCACGCCTTGGGGAAGGCTAGGCGGCTTCCCCGCATGCTGGGCTTCCAGGCGGCAGGGGCGGCCCCCTTGGTCCTGGGGCACCCGGTGGAGAAGCCGGAAACCCTGGCCACCGCCATCCGCATCGGCAACCCGGCGAGCTGGGAGGGGGCGGTGCGGGCCAAGGAGGAGTCCGGCGGGAGGATAGAGGCGGTCACGGACGAGGAGATCCTGGCCGCCTACCGCTACTTGGCGGAGGAGGAGGGCATCTTCTGCGAACCGGCCAGCGCCGCCGCCATGGCCGGGGTGTGGAAGCTCCTTAAGGAAGGCCGCCTGGAGCCGGAAAGTACCGTGGTCCTCACCCTCACGGGCCACGGCCTCAAGGACCCCGCCACGGCGGAACGGGTGGCGCGGCTTGACTCCCCGGTGCCGGCCACCCTCGAGAGGGTGGCGAAGGCCGCAGGCCTCTGGTAGGCTTCGGGTATGCCGGAGGCCAAGCGCGTCCGAAAGAAGGTGCCCGAGCCCTTCCCCGGGGCCTACTACCTGGCGGGGGCCATCACCATCCTTCTCATGCTCCTTTTCCTCTACCTGGGGGCGAGCCTTCCCCCGGGGGTAGCGGGGTTTTTGGTGGCCTTCGTCCTGGGGCTCACCGTGAACCCCAAGTACGTCCCCTTTTTCCTCCTGGCCGGGGTCTTCTCGGCGGTCATGGGGTTTTTAGGGCGGGAGCCCCAGGTGGCCTGGGGCGGGGTGGCCCTGGTCCTTTCCCAGGTTTTGGTCCGCCGCTTCGTCCAGGAATGAGCCCGAACCGCCTTTCCCAAGCCCTTGCCCTCTTTGGGGTGGCCCTTTACGCCTACTTCCTCTTCCTGCGCCCAAACCAAGAGGGGATGGCCCTGGCCGTGGGCCTCTTCGTGGCCACCATGGGGGTGGCCTATGGGGAGAAGCCTTTCCCCGTGCCCTTTTTCCTGGGGCTCTACGGGGTGCTTTTCCTCCTCCAGCTCCTCTTCGGCCACCCTTGGCCCTTCCTCCTCGGGGGGGCCTTGGGGCTTGGGCTTCCCTACCTCCTCTACCGCTTGCGGAAACCCGCCAAGTAGAGGAGGCTTCCCAGGAGCATCCCTTCCCCCAGGGTGGGGAGGTAGAGGAGGAACTCCCTTACGTCCAGCCTTAGGTAGAGGAGGAGGGGCCAGGGGGTGAGGGCCCAGGCCAGGTCCGGCCGCCCGTAGCCCGCCGCCAGGAATAGCCCCGCCCCAAGCCCCCTGAGGTAGGCGAGCCAGCCCGAGCCCAGCTCGTTTTGGTAGACGAAGTAGAGGAGGTTTAGCCAGACCCCCACCGCCCAAAGGGGCAGGCGCCTTTCCAAACGGAAGGCCAGGGCGAGGAGGAGGGAAAAGGCTAAGGCTTCAAGCACGGGCCACCTCCGCCTGGCCCCGGGCCTCGAGGTAGGCCACCAGCACCTCCAGGGCCTTCTCCACCGCCTCGTCCAGGTCCTCCCCGGGGATGAGGGGGATGCCCTCCTCCTGGGCCCAGAGGAGGAGGCGCTCTTGGATCAGGCGGATCTCGGCGAAGTGGGCCAGGTACTTTTCCTTGGGCCGGGCGTGGCCCGTTTCCCGGTCCCGGAGGCGGAAGCGGTCCTGGTGAAGCCTTTCGTCCTGCAGGTAGACCAGCATGGGCACGGTGAGGACCCGGTCCTGGTAGGGGTGTTCCAGGTAGCGGGGCACCACGTGCACCCCCTCGAGGACGATGGAGGTCCCCTCCAGGGCGCTCCGTTCCTGGATGGCCCTGAGCCCCACCGCTACCCGGGCCACCTGGTCCAGAAAGCCCCTCAGCACCCGCGCTTCGTGGCTCTCTTGGGAAAGTTCGGGCAGGAGGGCCTTCCAGGCCTCAAAGGTGGAGAGGTGCAGGGTGGGGAGGAGGTCCTTGGACAAGGAGGCGCGGAAGACCTCCCGCACGGCGTCCGAGGGGACGATGTGGGTGATGCCCAGGCGGTAGGCCAAGGCCGAGGCCAGGACGCTCTTGCCCACCCCCGTGACCCCGCCGATGAGGATGTGCACGGGCCGGGCGCTCCGGCGGAGGTGCCTTAGGAGGAGGTAGCGCCGGGCCACCTCCTCCCCCGCCTCCTTGAGAAGGGCCTGGTAGACCCTTTCCCGAAGCTCCGGGCGGCGGATCACCTTAAGGCCTTCCCGCCGCAAGGCCCCCTCAATCTCCCGGGCCAGGCGGTAGGCCCCCTCCGGGGAGAGGCCGATGCCCATGAGGGACTGGGCCAGGATGCCCTTGGAGAAGGGCATGCGGGGCTCGCCGCCCTCCTCTTCCACAAAGAGCTCCCCGGCGAAGGCCCGGCGTTCCAGGTAGCGCCGCCTCGCCGCCTGGCCCTTGGCCTTGGCCACCTCCTGGGCCACCACCTCCTCTAGCCTGCGGGCGGCGATCTGCCGCACGCCCTCCTGGCGTAGCCTTTCCTCCACCCGTTTGGCGAGCTCGTGGGCTTCCTTTAAGGAAAGCCCCGCCTCCTCCAGGCTCCGCACCAAAAGCCCCTTGGAGAAGGGGCGGCGCCTTTTGCCCTCCAGGACCAGGATTTCCTCAAAAGGCAAGGTCCTTTGGGCCAGGGCCTCCGCCGCCTCCTTCCCTAGGGCCTTGGCGGCTTCCGCCAAGAGGACCTGGCGGAGGTACCTCGGGGTTACCTCCTTGCGCCCCTCCTCCTTAAGCCTTTCCTCCACGGTGTGGGCCAGGGCCTGGGCGGCCTCGAGGGGGACCCCTAAGGGCAGGAGGGCTTCCAACAAAAGCCCCTTGGAGAAGGGCCACCGCCCCCGCCTGAGGCGCACGAAAACGTCGCTCATTGCCTGGCATCATAGCACCTTTCCCTTGGTTATGGGCTTTCTTGACACTCCTCGTGGCCCCGTGCTAAGCTACCTTACGGCTTGGCGCCGTAGCCAAGTGGTAAGGCAGAGGTCTGCAAAACCTCCATTCGCCGGTTCGAATCCGGCCGGCGCCTCCAAAAGCGCGGGCGCGTAGCTCAGGTGGCCAGAGCACTACCTTGACACGGTAGGGGTCGGTGGTTCAAGTCCACTCGCGCCCACCAGGCTGGACCCCCAGGGATCCCCCTGGGGGTTTTCGGTTTGCGGCGAGGCTTCCTCGGGGTATACTCGGGCCATGAGCGCGGCCCACGAACGCGAGCTGTACCAGGCCTGGGTGGAGCTCCTTTCCTGGATGCGGGAGTACGCCAAGGAAAGGGGCGTCCGCTTTGAAAAGGAGGCGGACTTCCCCGACTTCATCTACCGCATGGAAAGGCCCTACGACCTCCCCACCACCATCATGACCGCCTCCCTTTCCGACGCCCTGGGTGAGCCTTTCCTCCTCGCGGACGTTTCCCCCCGCCACGCCAAGCTGAAGCGCATCGGCCTCCGCCTGCCCCGGGCCCACATCCACCTCCACGCCCACTACGAGCCCGGCAAGGGCCTGGTCACGGGGAAGGTCCCCCTCACCAAGGAGCGCTTCTTCGCCCTGGCGGACCGGGCCCGGGAGGCGCTGGCCCTGGCCTAGACTTGGCTGATGGTCCCTTGGGCCAAGGCGATGAGCCGGGGTTCGGGCTCCTCGCTGTAGGCCTCCCCTTGCACCACGGCGAGGCGCTTCCCGGCGTGGACCACCCGGCCTAGGGCGCGAAGCCTTTTCCCCTTGGCCGGGCGGAGGAAGTTCACCTTGAACTCCACGGTGAGGACGTTGGGGCCCAGGGCGAGCCCCCCGGCGAAGGTGAGGGCGTTGTCCAAGAGGGCGCTAATGACCCCCCCGTGGACCACCCCCAGGTGCTGGTAAAACTCGGGCCGCACCTCTAGGGCGAACTCCACTACCTCTCCCTCCACCCGCACCACCTCCGCCCCCAGGTGCTGGGTGAAGGGTTGGGCCTGGGCCACCTGTTCTGCCAAGGCTTTCAGGTCCATGGGCCACCTCCTTAGACTTGGTCAAAGTTTAGCCCGCCCCTTCCGGGCCTTCAAGGGCTTCCCAAAGGGCCAGGACCACCCGGTGGAGGAGGGGAAAGGCCTTGGGGGTGGGGCGTAGCCGCTTTCCCTCCACCCGAAGGAGGCCGGCTTCCGCCAACTCCCGGGCCCGCCCTGCCAGGCGGGGGAAGAGGGTGAGGCCTACCCTTGCCTCCACCTGGGCCACGTCCACCCCCTCCCGAAGCCTTAGACCCAGCATGAGGCTTTCCTTGGCGTGCTCCAGGGGGCTTATAGGCTCTTCCCTTGGGGCTTCTTTGGCGAGCCAGCGGGGGAGGGGAGGGTGGGTGCGCCTCAGGGCGTAGGCTGGGCCTTCCCCGGGGTACTGCCCGGTGGCGGAAGGCCCCAGGGCGAGCCAGAAGCCGTTGCGCCAGTAGACCAGGTTGTGCTGGGCCTCCTCCCCAGGGCGGGCGAAGTTGGAAACCTCGTAGCGTTCTAGCCCTGCTTCCCCCAGGATCTCCTCCGCCCGCTCCATGGCCCAGGCCTCCCGTTCCGGATCCTCCCTTAGCCCCAGGAGGGCGAAGGGGGTTCCCTTCTCCACCTGCAGGGTGTAGGCGGAGACGTGGCCTAGGCCAAGGCTTGCCGCCTCCTTTAGGTCCTTCTCCACGTCCTGCATGGGGAGGCCCAGGATGAGGTCAAGGGAAAGGCGGAAGCCCGCTTCCAGGGCGAGCTCCACCGCCCTCAGGGCCCCCTTGCGCCCGTGGGCCCGGCCGAGGAACCGGAGCACCGGGTCCTGGAAGCTCTGCACCCCCAAGGAGAGCCGGTTGACGCCCAGGTCCTTGAGGAGCCGGAGCCGGGCGGGGCTCAGGGTGCCGGGGTTGGCCTCGAGGGTCACCTCTGCCCCTTCGGCCAAGGGCCAGGGGAGGGCCTGGAAGAGGGCCAAAAGCTCCTGGTCCCGCAGGTAGCTGGGCGTGCCCCCGCCCAGGTAGAGGGTCTTTAGAGGATGGGGGTAGCGGGCGTGGAGGGCTTCCGCCTCCTCCCTAAGGCGCCTCAGGTAGGCTTCCACCCACCCAGGCCCCCGGCGCACCACGTGGAAGTCGCAGTAGGGGCAAAGGGTGGGGCAGAAGGGGACGTGGACGTAGAGGCTCGTCAACCCCTTCAGTCTACCAGGAGGAGGCGAAAATCGTTCAGGTTCGTGCCCGTGGGGCCCGTGTGGAGGAGGGTGCCTATTTCTTGGAAAAAGCCCAGGCTATTGTTCTCCTCCAGGAAGGGCCTGGGGTCTAGGCCCCGCGCCCAGACCTCGGGCGTGAGGAGGGCGCCCGCCGCCCCGCTATTCCCGTCCAGGCCGTCGGAGTCCGCCGCCAGGGCGTAGAGGGGCCTTGGGAGATGGGCGTAGAGGGCGAGGAGGAACTCCAGGTTCCGCCCCCCCTTGCCCCGGCCCGTCACCCTCACCTGAGCCTCTCCCCCCGAGAGGAGGAAAAGGGGCTTGCGAAAGGGCACCCCGTGGGCGCGGATGGTCTCCGCCAGCTCGGCGTGGAAGCGGGCGAGGGCCCTGGCCTCCCCCCCGAAGCGGTCGGAGAGGACCACGGCCCGGTGGCCTTGGCCCTTCAGGAAGGCCTGGGCCGCCCTTAGAAGGTGGAGGTTCGTGCCCACCAGGCGCCAGGTGAGGCGCCTAAGGGCGGGGTCTTGCGGCTTGAGGGTTTCGGGAAGCCGCCCCTCGGCCCCCGCTTCCAGCACCGCCCGGGCCTCGGGAAAGGCCAGGCCGTACCGCTCCAAGACCGCCAGGGCCTCCAGGTAGGTGGCGGGGTCGGGGTGGAAGGGGCCGGAGGCGATGACGCTGGGGTCGTCCCCGGGGACGTCGGAGAGGAGGAGGGCGTGGACCCTGGCCCGGGTGGCGAGGAGGGCTCTTCCCCCCTTGATGCGGGAGAGGTGCTTGCGCACGGCGTTGATCTCCCGGATGCTCGCCCCGCTTTGGAGGAGGGCCTGGGTGAGGGCCTGCTTTTCCTCCAGGCTTATCCCCAAAGGGGCGCACCAGAGGGCGCTCCCGCCCCCGGAGAGGAGGGCGAGGACCCGGGCCTTGGGGGAAAGGGCGGCGAGGAGGCTTAGGACCTCCTCCGCCGCCCGCACGCTTTCCCCATCGGGCACCGGGTGGCGGGCGAAGACCGCCTTCAGGCCCAAGGGGTCTTGGCCTTGGGGCAGGGTGAGGTGGTAGGGGACCTCCCCGTACCGGTCCAGGGCCGCCCGAAGCATGGGGGCCGCCGCCTTGCCCACGGCGAGGACCAGGTCGGGCCGGGAAGGGGGAAGGGCCTTTAGGGTGAGGCGGTAGGGGTCCGTGGCCTGCAGGGCGTGGAAGAAGGCATCTTTCAGGAGAGTTTCCATGCCAGGTCGGTTGGGTCAAAGCCCTGGTCCTTATAGAGGAGAGGGGCTTCCTCCACCTGGGCCATGGCGGAGCTCAGGCAGTCCCCTAGGCTCGCTTTCTACCTGCCCTCGAGGGGACTCTTCCCCTCGTAGAGGAGGGCCAGGAGTTCTGCCGTGTGGAGGACGGGGATGCCCTGGAGGTAGGCGCTAATCTGCGTGAGGCAGCCGATGTTGCCCGTAACCACCAGGTGGGGTTCGGTGGCCTTAAGGTTTTCCGCCTTGCGCTTCCCTAAGGCCTCGGCGATCTCCGGCTGGAAGAGGTTGTAGGTGCCGGCGGACCCGCAGCAGAGCTCCCACTCCTTGGGTTCCAGGATCTCTACCCCCGCCGCCTTCAGGACCCTCCGGGGGGCCTCCCGCACCCCTTGGGCGTGGGCCAGGTGGCAGGCGTCGTGGTAGGCCACCCTTAAGGGGGTCTTGGGGGGTGGGGGCGGGGTGAAGCCGAGCTCGTCCAGGATGACGGTGAGGTCCTTGACCTTGGCGGCCAGGGCCTTGGCCTCTTCCTCCTCGGGCTCCCCCAGGAAGAGGAGGGGGTATTCCTTCATCCCCGAGCCGCAACCGGCGGCGTTGGTGACCACGTAGTCCACGTCCTGGAAGGCCTTTAGGTTCTTGCGGGCGAGGGCCCTTGCCCCCTCCTTGTCCCCGGCGTGGAGGTTTAGGGCTCCGCAGCAGACCTGTTCCCGGGCCACCACCACCTCCACCCCGTTTTCCTGGAGGACCCGGAGGGTGGCCTCGTTGATGGAGGGGCGGAGGACCCTCTGGGCGCACCCCAGGAGGAGCCCCACCCGGGCCTTCCTCTCCCCCTTGGCGGGGTAGACCTCTAGGTAGGGGGCTTCCTCCGGCAGGCGCTCGGGGAGGAGGGCTAAGGGCGCCTTAAGGGGCTTGGGCAGGGGCAGGGGCTTAAGGAGGGGCTTAAGCCGGGTGGCCAGCGCCGCCAGGGGGCGGAAGCGCTCGGGGTAGGGGAGGGTGCGGAGGAGGGCTAGGCGGTAGGCCCTTTCCAGGGGGTAGCGGTGGCGCTTCTCCTCCGTGTGGAGGCGGAAGGTGGCGATGAGTTCGCCGTAGGGCACCCCGCTCGGGCAAGCGGTGACGCAGGCCTGGCAGGCCAGGCACCGGTCCAGGTAGGGGAGGGCCTCCTCCAGGGGCAGGGCCCCTTCCAAGACCTCCTTCATGAGGAAGATGCGCCCCCTGGGGGAGTCCATCTCCTCCTGCAGGACCACGTAGGTGGGGCAGGTGGGGAGGCAGAAGCCGCAGTGGACGCAGGCCTCTATGGCGTGGGCCATTACCTCCCCTTCCTTGCCCAAGGCTTCCACGGGAATGCGGTGTTGCATGCTCTCACCCTAAGGGAAACCGGCCCGTGGGGTCTAGGGCCCGCTTCAGCTTGGCGAAAAAGGCCTCGGGGGGCGGGGGGTAGAGGGGGTCTTCCGCCCCGCGGAGGACCAGGTGGGGAAAGCCCGCCCGCCTTAGGGCCTCTAGCCCCTCGGGTCCCGTGCCGGCGTAGAGGACCTCCCCCCCGTCCAGGTAACGCCTAGGCCCCAAGGGGAGGGCCTCGAGGCGGGGGATGGATAGAGGCCCCGCCGGCACCTTCACCCAGATGGGGCTTTCCTCCAGGAAGCGGAGGTCCCGCACCCCCTCCCAGTGGGCCTCGTCCTCCTTCAGGACCTCGGTCCTTTGGGCCCCCTCCTGGGCCAGGAGGCGCTTTAGGCCCTCCAGGCGGGCCGCCACGCTCCCGGGAAAGCCCCCCAGGCGGGCCTCGAGGGTGGCGGGGGGGATGAGGTCCAGGGCCAGGAGGTCCAGGGGGAGGAGGCGTAGCCTTTCCAGGGCGGAAAGGGCCTCGTGTAGGCCTGGCATCTCCGCCCGGAGGGTCCTCGTGGCCCTAGGGTAGGGGAAGACCTTGAAGGAGAGCTCCACCATGACGCCAAAGGCCCCCAAGGAGCCCACCATGAGCCGGTGGAAGGGGAAGCCGGCGGCGTTTTTCACCACCTTGCCCCCGCCCCGCACCACCCTCCCTTCCCCGTCCACGAAGCGCACCCCCAGGAGGAAGTCCCGCACCCCCCCAAACCGGTGGCGCAAGGGCCCGGAAAGCCCCGCCGCCACCGTGCCCCCCAGGGTGGCCCCCTGGGCCTTTAGGGGCGGGTGGAAGGGGAGGTACTGCCCGTGGGCCCTTAGGGCCTCCTCCACCTCGGCGACGGGGGTGCCGGCCCAGGCGGTGAAGACGAACTCCTCGGGCTCGTACTCCAGGATGCCGGAAAGGCCGAGGGCTAGCTCCACCTCCCCCTCCCGGGGGGCGGAGAGGGCGGGCTTCGTTCCCCCGCCCCTGGGCCTCAGGCGGGGGTAGGCCCGCACCGCCTCCACCACCTCGGCCAGGGTGGAGGCCCTAACCATGGACCACCTCCGGGAGGACCTTGCCCCGGTTGGCGAGGCCCTTGGGGTCCAGGGCGGCCTTCACCCTCTCCATGGCGAAAAGGTCCTCCTGGGCGAACATCTCCGGCATGTAGGCCTTCTTCTCCACCCCGATCCCGTGCTCGCCCGTAAGGGACCCCCCAAGGCGCACGCATAGCCTCAGGATCTCTCCGGCCAGGGCCTCGGCCCGCTCCAGCTCTCCCGGCTTTTTGCCGTCGTAGAGGACCAGGGGGTGGAGGTTCCCGTCCCCGGCGTGGAAGACGTTGGCCACCCTAAGCCCGAAGGCCTGGGAAAGCCTTTGGATTTCCCGCAAGGCCTCCCCCAGGCGGCTTCGCGGCACCACCCCGTCCTGGACCAGGTAGTCCGGGGAAAGCCGGCCCACGGCGCTGAAGGCCGCCTTGCGCCCCTTCCAGATGGCCTGCCGCTCCGCCTCGCTTTGCGCCACCCGCACGGCGTAGGCTCCGCTTTCCCGGATCACCTCCTCCAGGACCCGGGCCTCCTCCGCCACCTCCTCCTTGGGGCCTTCAAGCTCCACGATGAGGAGGGCTTCCGCCTGCGGGTAGCCCGCCCGCACCGCCTTCTCCGCCGCCTCAATGGCCAGGCGGTCCATGATCTCTAGGGCCCCGGGGAGGAGGCCCCTTCGGATCACGAGGCTCACGGCGTCGCCCGCCTTTTCCAGGCTGTCGTAGGCGGCGAGGAGGGTGTGGTAGGCCTCGGGCTTGGGGAGGAGCCTTAGGGTGATCTCCACCGCCACCCCCAAAAGCCCCTCCGTGCCCACGAAGAAGCCGTGGAAGTCAGGGCCCACCCCCTCCAGGCTTTCCCCCCCGAGGCGCACCACCTCCCCTTCCGGGGTCACCACCTCGAGGCCCAGCACGTGGTTCGCCGTCATCCCGTACTTCAGGCAGTGGGCCCCCCCCGAGTTGAAGGCCACGTTGCCCCCGATGGTGGACACGGGCTGGCTGGAGGGGTCCGGGGCGTAGTAGAGGCCGAAGGGGGCCGCCTGGCGGGAAACCTCCAGGTTCACCACCCCAGGCTCCACCACGGCGATGCGGGCGGTGGGGTCCAGCCTGAGGATGCGGTTCATACGGTTTAAGGCAAGGACGATCCCCCCCTCCACGGGCAAGGAGCCGCCGCTTAGGCTGGTGCCGCTCCCCCGGGCCACGAAGGGGACGCCGTGGCGGTGGCAAAGCCGCACCACCTGGACCACCTCCTCCTTCCTCTCCGGCAAGACCACCGCCAGGGGGCGCCTGCGGTAGGCGGTGAGGGCGTCGGACTCGTAGGGGGCGAGGGCCGCCTCCTGGGTGAGGACCCTGCCCGGCAAAAGGGCCTTGAGTTCTTCCAAAAAGCCCACGGCTTCCCTCCTTTCCTCCCACTTTAGGGCAAAAGGCGGGGAAGCTCCCCGCCCCTTCCCCGCCCTTGGCCTTAGTCCAGGTACTCGTAGGCCACCAGGGTGAGGAACTCTATGAACTCCTCCGAGAGGACGAGCTTGTCCAGGATCTCCTCCGCCTCCTTGTACCGCTCCTTCTCCCGGCCCCCCAGCTTGGCGAGCTCCTCCTCCTTGATCCTTTGGTAAAGCTCCGGGGTCACGGTGCGCCCGTCCTCCAACTTGGCTTCCCGGTGGACCCACTGCCAAAGCTGCGCCCGGCTGATCTCGGCGGTGGCGGCGTCCTCCATGAGGTTGAAGATGGCGGCGGCCCCGTTCCCCAAAAGCCACTGGTTCAGGTACTGCAGGGCCACGGAGACGTTGTTCCTCAAGCCTCCCTCCGTCACCTTCCCCCCGGGGACCTCAAAGTGGAGGAGGTCTTCCGCCTTCACTTCTACATCCAGGCGCTTCACGTGCTTCTGGTGGGGTTTATCCCCCAGGTAGCGGTCAAAGACCTCTTGGGCCACGGGCACCAGGTCGGGGTGGGCCACCCAGGTGCCGTCAAAGCCTTGGGAGGCTTCCCGCTCCTTGTCCGCCCGCACCTGCTGGAAGGCCCGCTCGTTCACCTCGGGGTCCTTGCGGCTTGGGATGAAGGCGGCCATGCCCCCGATGGCGTGGGCCTCGTGGATGTGGCAGGACTTCACCAGGAGCTCGGTGTAGGCCTTCATGAAGGGCACGGTCATGGTGACCTGGGCCCGGTCGGGGAAGATGGGGGCGGTGGTGGCGAACTTCTTGATGCAGCTGAAGATGTAGTCCCAGCGGCCGGCGTTGAGCCCGGCGGCGTGCTCTTTGAGCTCGTAGAGGATCTCCTCCATCTCAAAGGCCGCCAGGATGGTCTCTATGAGCACCGTGGCCCGGATGGTGCCCCGGGGGATTTGGAGGTAATCTTGGGCGAAGTTGAAGACCTCGTTCCAGAGGCGGGCCTCGAGGTGGCTTTCCATCTTGGGCAGGTAGAAGTAGGGCCCGCTTCCCCGCTTTAGGAGCTCGTGGGCGTTGTGGAAGAAGTAGAGCCCAAAGTCAAAGAGGCTAGCGGAGATGGGCTCCCCGTCCACCCGCACGTGCTTTTCCACCAGGTGCCAACCCCGGGGGCGCACCACCAGGGTGGCGGTCTTCTCCTTTAGGCGGTACTCCTTGCCCTCGGGGGAAACGAAGTCAATCTGGCGGCGCACGGCGTCGTAGAGGTTCTTCTGCCCCTGGATGACGTTGTCCCAGGTGGGGGAGAGGGCGTCCTCAAAGTCCGCCATGAAGACCTTGGCCCCGGAGTTCAGGGCGTTGATGATCATCTTGCGGTCCACGGGGCCGGTGATCTCCACCCGGCGGTCCAGGAGGTCCTGGGGGGCCTCGGCCACCCGCCAGTCCCCGCCCCGGACGAAGGCGGTTTCCTGGAGGAAGTCGGGCTTTTCCCCGGCCTTGTACCGCTCCCAAAGCTCGTGCCGGCGGGCAAGAAGGGCTTTCCGCACTGGGTTGAACTCCCGGTGCAGGGCCACCACGAACTTCAGGGCCTCCTCCGTCAGCACCTCCCTAAGGAGGGGGTGGTCTTTGGTGATCTCCACGCCCTTCATGGTGCCCCGAGCTTACGGGGGCGGGGCCGGGTTTGTCAATAGACGGAATGCTTTTTCACATCTTGAAAAACTGCCCGGGCCATGCTAACCTAAGCCCCCGTGCCGAGGCCGAGGGAAAAGGGGGCAAGCGAGGTCAAGACCCTGGAAAAGGGGCTACGGGTGCTGGAGGCCTTGGCGGAGGCCAGGGAAGCGGGGCTTGCCGCCTTGGCCGAGGCCACGGGGCTATCCAAGAGCACCCTTTACCGCCTCCTCCAGTCCTTGGCCCGGCGGGGCTTCGTGACGGAGGAAGGGGGCGTGTACCGGGTGGGGCCCAGGGCCTTCGCCGTGGGCCAGGCGTACCTGCGGCCGGACCTCCTCTCGGCGGCGCGCCCCGAGATGGAGGCTTTGTCGGCGGAAACGGGGGAGAGCGTGAACCTGGCGGTGCCCTGGGAGCAGGAGGCCCTGTACCTGGACCAGGTGGAGGGGAGGCAACTGGTGCGCCTCTTCACCGCTCCCGGTAGCCGGGCCCCCCTCCATGCCACCGGGGTGGGGAAGGTCTTCTTGGCCTATAGGGGGGTGCCGGAGGGCCTGCGCCTTACCCCCTTCACCCCCCACACCAAGACCCGCCTGGAAGAGCTCTTGGAGGAGCTAGGGGAGGTGCGGGCCCAAGGGTACGCCCTGGACAACGAGGAGAAGGAGCTGGGGGTGCGGTGCGTGGCCGCCCCTGTCTTCGGCCCTTCAGGGCAGGTGGTGGCGGCCATCTCCCTCTCCGCCCCGGCGAGCCGGCTTTCCCTGGAGGCGGCCAGGCTCCTCGCCCCCCGGGTGATGGCGGCGGCCAAGCGCGCTTCGTTGCGCCTAGGGTTTTCAGGGGGCGTATAATGAGAAGGGTTAGTAGGGTTTAGCGGGAGGAGCTAAAGACCATGGACAGGGTCACGGACAAGGACCGCCCGGTCTATGTGATTTCGGTGGCGGCGGAGCTGGTGGAGATGC